>NZ_JBEXPR010000012.1:0-213204 GCF_040612135.1 Streptomyces sp. NPDC006458
AAACGCCCGGTTACATTCCGAACCCGGAAGCTAAGCCTTACAGCGCCGATGGTACTGCAGGGGGGACCCTGTGGGAGAGTAGGACGCCGCCGAACTCCTTTTATAGCTCCGGTCCCTGGGTGGATAACCCAGGGGCCGGAGCTTTTTTGCGTTGAGGTAGGGTCAGGGGGCATCGTTCGCACGTTTACCGCAGGAGGCCCCCGGTTGGAGGTCCAGGAGACCCGTGTCCAGACGGACAGGGTGTTCACCATCCCGAACATCCTGAGCATGGCACGTCTGCTCGGCGTACCGCTCTTCCTGTGGTTGATCCTCAGACCCGAGTTCGGGGGCCCGAAGAGTGACGGCTGGGCGCTCCTCGTGCTGGCGCTCAGCGGGATCAGTGACTATCTGGACGGCAAGCTGGCGCGACGGTGGAACCAGGTCAGCAGCCTCGGCCGGCTCCTGGACCCCGCGGCCGACCGGCTCTACATTCTCTCCACCCTGGTAGGACTGACCTGGCGGGAGATTCTGCCCCTGTGGTTGACCGCGGTACTACTCGCGCGTGAGCTGGTCCTGTTGGTGATGGTGGGGATCCTCCGTCGGCACGGGTATCCGCCGCCCCAGGTGAACTTCCTCGGGAAGGCGGCTACATTCAACTTGATGTACGCCTTCCCACTGCTCCTGCTCAGTGACGGAAGCGGATGGATCTCGTCACTAGCCGCTGTTTTCGGATGGGCGTTCGCAGGATGGGGTACAACGCTCTACTGGTGGGCAGGAGTTCTCTACGTAGTGCAAGTCCGCCGTCTCGTTCGTGCGGACGCCATGGCCGATTGACCTCGCGGATGGACCCGGCCGCAACGGCGCGATCGCCCGCAACCCAAAGGTGCGGGACAATTCGAAGCGGGTGAAGTCGGCTAGACCGTCGTCTCTTCGAGGAGGACGCTTCCGACATGAAGGCCGTCGTGATGGCCGGAGGCGAAGGCACACGCCTGCGCCCCATGACCTCAAGCATGCCCAAGCCGCTCCTGCCGGTGGTCAATCGGCCGATCATGGAGCACGTTCTGCGGCTGCTCAAGAGGCATGGGCTCAACGAAACCGTGGTCACCGTCCAGTTCCTGGCCTCGCTGGTCAAGAACTACTTCGGTGACGGTGAAGAGCTCGGCATGGAGCTCACCTATGCCAACGAGGAGAAGCCGCTCGGTACCGCCGGTAGCGTCAAGAACGCCGAAGAGGCGTTGAAGGACGACGCTTTCCTGGTCATCTCCGGTGACGCCCTCACCGACTTCGACCTGACCGAGCTCATCAATTTCCACAAGGAGAAGGGCGCACTCGTCACCGTCTGTCTGACGCGTGTGCCCAATCCGCTGGAATTCGGCATCACCATCGTGGACGAAGAGGGGAAGGTGGAGCGCTTCCTCGAGAAGCCGACCTGGGGCCAGGTCTTCTCCGACACGGTGAACACGGGCATCTATGTGATGGAGCCCGACGTATTCAACTATGTCGAGGCCGATGTGCCTGTCGACTGGTCCGGCGATGTCTTCCCGCAGCTGATGAAGGAAGGCAAGCCGGTCTACGGGTTCGTGGCCGAGGGCTACTGGGAGGACGTCGGCACGCACGAGAGCTACGTCAAGGCCCAGGCCGACGTGCTCGAACGCAAGGTCGACGTGGAGATCGACGGTTTCGAGATCTCACCGGGCGTATGGGTGGCCGAGGGTGCCGAGGTGCATCCCGACGCCGTTCTGCGCGGGCCGCTTTACATCGGCGACTACGCCAAGGTCGAGGCCGGCGCGGAGATTCGGGAGCACACCGTCGTCGGGTCGAACGTGGTCGTCAAGAGCGGCGCGTTCCTGCACAAGGCCGTCGTGCACGACAACGTGTATATCGGCCAGCACAGCAATCTGCGCGGCTGTGTCGTCGGCAAGAACACCGACATCATGCGGGCTGCCCGGATCGAGGACGGCGCGGTCATCGGGGACGAGTGCCTGATCGGTGAAGAATCGATCGTTCAGGGGAACGTGCGCGTCTACCCCTTCAAGACGATCGAGGCCGGCGCCTTCGTCAACACCTCGGTCATCTGGGAGTCCAGAGGGCAGGCGCATCTGTTCGGCGCCCGTGGTGTCTCCGGGATTCTGAACGTGGAGATCACGCCCGAGCTGGCCGTGCGGCTGGCCGGTGCCTACGCGACCACGTTGAAGAAGGGCTCGACCGTCACCACGGCTCGTGACCACTCCCGTGGCGCCCGTGCGCTGAAGCGGGCTGTCATCTCCGCGTTGCAGGCCAGCGCCATCGACGTACGGGACCTGGAGAACGTACCCCTGCCCGTGGCGCGGCAGCAGACGGCGCGGGGGAGCGCCGGCGGGATCATGATCCGCACGTCGCCCGGGGTGCCGGACTCGGTGGACATCATGTTCTTCGACGGTCAGGGCGCGGATCTTTCGCAGGGGAGTCAGCGCAAGCTGGACCGGATTTTCGCGCGCCAGGAGTACCGGCGGGCGTTCCCGGGCGAGATCGGGGATCTGTATTTCCCGGCGAGTGTCTTCGACTCGTACACCGGTTCGCTGCTGCGGAACGTCGACACGACCGGGATCGCCGAGTCGGGGCTGAAGGTCGTCGTCGATGCGTCGAACGGCAGTGCCGGCCTGGTCCTGCCCAGCCTGCTGGGCAAGCTCGGGGTGGACTCGCTGACGATCAATCCCGGTCTCGACGAGTCCCGGCCGACCGAGTCGGCCGAGACACGGCGGTCGGGGCTGGTGCGGCTCGGCGAGATCGTGGCGTCCGCGCGGGCTGCGTTCGGCGTGCGGTTCGACCCGGTCGGCGAGCGGCTGTCGCTCGTGGACGAGAAGGGGCGGATCGTCGAGGACGACCGGGCCCTGCTGGTGATGCTCGACCTGGTGGCCGCGGAGCGGCGCAGCGGGCGGGTGGCGCTGCCGGTGACGACGACGCGGATCGCCGAGCAGGTGGCGGCGTACCACGGCACGCAGGTGGAGTGGACGACGACTTCGCCCGACGATCTCACGCGGGTCGGCCGGGACGAGGCGACCATCTTCGGAGGTGACGGCAAGGGCGGCTTCATCGTCCCCGAGTTCAGCAGCGTCTTCGACGGTACGGCGGCCTTCGTGCGGCTGATCGGGCTGGTCGCGCGGACGCAGCTCACGCTGAGCCAGATCGACGCGCGGATTCCGCGTGCGCACGTCCTCAAGCGCGATCTGGCGACCCCGTGGGCGGTCAAGGGTCTGGTGATGCGGCGGGTCGTCGAGGCGGCCGGAGATCGCTTCGTGGACACCACGGACGGTGTGCGGGTCGTCGAGACGGACGGGCGCTGGGTCATGGTGCTGCCCGACCCGGCCGAGGCGGTCACCCATCTGTGGGCGGAAGGGCCGGACGACGCGTCGGCGCAGGCCCTGCTCGACGAGTGGTCGGCCGTCGTGGACAGCGCCGGGCGGTAGCGGCGCGGTCCACGAGACGTCCGGCGAGTGTCGCCGGACGGTGAAAACGCAGCACGCGCGCGTGCCGGACAGCTGCCCTCAGGGGGCCTGTCCGGCACGTCAGCGGGGCCATTCGGAGGTACGTGCCGCGACGTGCGACGATGTGCGGCATGTCGGAGCCCCCCGTTCGGAGCAGTCCGGCGCGTGCCCCGCGTCCGGACGCCTCCATGTCGCTGCTCACCAACGTCATGGATCACAGCCTGGACGACGGCTACGCGGAGGCCTCGGCCCGCAAGGCCGCCGCGGGCGAGGGCGGACTGCCCAAGACGCTCCGGGCGAAGCTCGGCCTGGCCGCCGGTCTGGTGCTCGCGGCACTCGTGGTGACCGTCGGCGCCGCGCAGGCGCGGGTCGCGGCCCCTGTGGTGGCCAAGGAGCGCGAGGAGCTGATCGACCGCATCGGACGGGAGACCGACGCCGCGGACGATCTGGAGAAGTCCGTGGACGAGCTGCGGGACGATGTGGGCGCGCGGCAGCGGGAGGCGCTCAAGCACAGCGGCGGCGGTGGCCAGGCGGATCTGGTGGGTGTCCTGTCGGGTGCCATGGAGGTGCACGGGCCCGGAGTGAAGCTCGTCGTCGACGACGCCAAGGGGACCTCCGGCGGCGGGGACGGCAACCCGCGCGGGACGTCCGGTTTCTCCGACACCGGCCGGGTGCGTGACCGTGATCTCCAGCGCGTGGTGAACGGGCTGTGGGAGTCGGGCGCCGAAGCCGTCTCCGTCAACGGGCAGCGGCTGACGGCGCTGTCCGCGATCAGGGCCGCCGGTGACGCGATACTGGTCGACAACAGGCCGCTGGTGCCGCCGTACACGGTGCTCGCGGTGGGGGACGGAAAGAGGCTGAGCACCCGCTTCCAGGACAGTGCGGACGGTCTGTATCTGCATGTCCTGCAGGAGAACTACGGGATCCGCACCGCCATCTCCGCGGAGGACGAGCTCCGGCTGCCCGCGGCGCCGAGCGTGATCGTACGTACAGCACAGCCGATAACCGAGACAGCACAGTCGCAAGCTGAGAAGGGCACATCGTGATCGCCGTACTGGGCCTCGTCGTGGGAGTCGTGGCCGGCCTCTTGGTCCGGCCTGAGGTTCCGGCGGTGGTCGAGCCTTATCTGCCGATCGCCGTCGTGGCGGCGCTGGACGCCGTGTTCGGCGGCCTGCGGGCCATGCTCGACGGGATCTTCGACGACAAGGTCTTCGTGGTGTCGTTCCTGTCGAACGTCGTGGTCGCCGCGCTGATCGTGTTCCTGGGGGACAAGCTGGGCGTGGGGGCGCAGCTGTCCACGGGCGTGGTGGTCGTCCTCGGCATCCGGATCTTCTCCAACGCGGCCGCGATCCGCCGTCACGTGTTCCGGGCGTGAGGCCGATGAGCAACCAGGACGAGACCGCCGAGAACCGGCTGCGCAAGGAACTGCCCGAAGAGGTGCCCGCGGCGCCTCCCGTCGCGCCTGCCGAGGAGCCGTCGGAGCCCGTGCTCACGGGTCGCCGGCGGTTGGTCCAGGGCCTGTGGCCGCCGCGGGTCAGCCGGGCCCAACTCATCGTCGCCCTGCTCTTGTTCGGCCTGGGCTTCGGCCTCGCCGTGCAGGTCGCGTCCAACAGCGACGACGGCACGGCTCTGCGTGGGGCACGCCAGGAAGATCTTGTGCGCATCCTCGATGAACTGGATGACCGTACTCAGCGTCTTGAGGACGAGAAGCAGGGTCTCGAAAAGCAGCGGGACGAGCTGGAGAACAGCTCCGACCAGGCGGAGGAGGCCCGCAGGCAGACGATCGAGAAGGAGAGGCAACTCGGCATCCTGGCGGGCACGGTCGCCGCTCAGGGGCCCGGTATCACGATGACGATCGACGACACCAAGGGCACCGTCGAGGCCGACATGCTGCTCGACGCCATCCAGGAGCTGCGCGCGGCCGGTGCCGAGGCGATCCAGGTCAACGGCGTCCGGGTGGTGGCCGGGACGTACTTCACGGACTCCGACAACTCCGTGAGCGTCGACGGGAACAAGATCAACGCGCCCTATCGTTTCCAGGTCATCGGCAAGCCTCAGGATCTCGAACCGGCACTCAACATCCCAGGAGGCGTGGTGCAGACGCTGGAGAAGGAGCAGGCCACCGTTACGGTTGAGCGGTCGGACAAGATCATCGTGGACGCCTTGCGGCCTGCGAAGCAGCCTGACTACGCTCGGTCGTCCTCCCAGTGAACCGGGGGTGCATGGGGGACGTCCGTCGAGGGCAAGAGGTTGCGGGGGGTCGCCGCACCGAATGGGTGGTGCGTGGTGGAAACTGTCTGGTGGCTACGGACGTTGTCATGATGTCCGGCTCGGTCAGAGTGTGCAGTCAGGGTTCGTCCTGCCCCACGGGCGGGTCTGTTTCGGTCAAGGGGAATCGCCCGTGAAGTTGTTTGCGAAGTTGTTCGGCAAGAGCGCGCGAGAGGGCCGCGACAACAGCGCCACCGCTCGTCATCGCGCACAGCCCGACGCCGAAGGTCAGCGCCCGCTGTTCCGTGACCAGGTCTCTGGTCCGGGCGGTGACATTTCCGGCGTCCCGGGCGCGCCGTCGGTTGACCCTGCCCAGGCGGGCGGCATAGGTTTCGGCCAACCGTCGACCTCAGGTGCGGGTGGCGGATTCCCCGCCGACCCGTACGCGTCCAACGCCCCGGCGGGGCAGCCGCGGCAGGAGGATCCGTCCATGTCGGCCCTGGTGTGTCAGAGGTGCGGTAACCGCAACGCGGAGAACAGCCGCTTCTGCTCCAACTGCGGTGCTCCGCTGCGGGCCGGTGCGGCCCCGGAGCGTCCCTCCGAGACGACGTCCACGATCTCCATCAGCGGGCTGGAGGCCTACGACGCCGAGGTGACCGGCCAGACGCAGATCCCGGCGCTGTCGCCCGAGGCGCAGGCCGCTGTCGACGCGCTGCCGCTGGGCTCGGCGCTGCTGGTCGTACGCCGTGGTCCGAACTCGGGCAGCCGCTTCCTGCTGGACGGCGAGCTCACCACGGCCGGCCGTCACCCGCAGAGCGACATCTTCCTGGACGACGTGACGGTCTCGCGCCGCCACGTGGAGTTCCGGCGCAGTCCCGATGGCTCGTTCACCGTGGCCGACGTGGGCAGCCTGAACGGCACGTACGTCAACCGTGAGCGGATCGACCAGGTCGGCCTGCACAACGGTGACGAGGTGCAGATCGGCAAGTACCGGCTCGTCTTCTACGCGAGCCGCCAGGGCATCTGACCCGCCCCGGACAAAGGTCCGGGGGACCCCCAGGGAAGGTCCATGCTTCAAACACCGAGCGGCGGTGCCGGGAGTGGCACCGCCGCGGCGGACAGTGGACTGATGAGCATCGGCACGGTGCTGAACGTGCTGCGCGAGGAGTTCCCCGAAGTCACGATCTCCAAGATCCGTTTCCTGGAATCGGAAGGGCTCATCGAACCGCAGCGCACCCCTTCGGGGTACCGCAAGTTCAGTGCGAGTGACATCGAGCGTCTCGGCCATGTGCTGCGGATGCAGCGGGACCACTATCTGCCGCTCAAGGTGATCCGCGAGTATCTCGACGCCGTGGCGCGTGGCGAGGATGTGCGGCTTCCGGCCGTCGGCCGCCAGCGGGACGGCGAGGCCCTGCCGGAGGCGGCAGAGGGGCCCACGGCGGCCCGGATCGGGCGGGCGGAACTGCTCGCCGCGGCCGGGATCGAGGAGTCCGAGCTGGTGGAGTGGGAGTCCTACGGACTGATCGCACCACTGCCGGAAGGGGTGTACGACGCCGAGACGGTCACCGTGGCGACCCTGGTGGGCGAGCTGGGGCGGTTCGGTATCGAGCCGCGGCACCTTCGGGTGATGAAGGCGGCCGCCGACCGTGAGGCCGGGCTGGTGGACCAGGTGGTGGCCCCGCTCAGACGACATCGCAATCCGCAGACCAGGGCGCATGCGGAGGCCCGAACGAAGGAGCTCGCCGGGCTCACGGTGAAGTTGCACTCGGCGCTGGTGCAGACGGCGCTCGGGGTGCGGCTGCCCTGAGGTCGGGGCCGGTGGTGACCGGATCGGGTGCGGGTCCCTGGTGCGGTCGGTGACGGGATCGGGCGGCGGTCCGCGGTTCTGGTCGGTGACCGGAGACCGGAAGCGGGTTTCCCGTCCCGGTCGGAGAGTGGGGCGGTTCCCGGGCTGGTCGGTGGCCGGATCGGTCGCGCTCGCGGGTCCGACTCCCCACAGGATCAGTCTCCTCTGTCGGGCCCGACTACCCAAACGTCCCGGGCACGGCCTAGGGTTGCTGTGTGAACGAGCTCGATGTCGTAGGTGTCCGGGTCGAAATGCCCTCCAACCAACCGATCGTGCTCCTGCGCGAAGTGGGAGGCGACCGCTACCTCCCCATCTGGATCGGGCCGGGGGAGGCGACGGCCATCGCTTTCGCGCAGCAGGGCATGGCCCCCGCACGGCCGCTCACTCACGACCTGTTCAAGGACGTGCTGGAGGCCGTCGGCCAGGAGCTCACCGAAGTGCGCATCACGGACCTGCGTGAAGGCGTCTTCTACGCCGAGCTGGTCTTCGCCAGCGGGGTCGAGGTGAGCGCCAGGCCGTCCGATGCCATAGCGCTGGCGCTGCGCACCGGCACGCCGATCTACGGCAGTGACGGGGTGCTGGACGACGCGGGTATCGCGATCCCGGACGAGCAGGAGGACGAGGTGGAGAAGTTCCGCGAGTTCCTCGACCAGATCTCGCCCGAGGACTTCGGCACCAGCAGCCAGTGAGCCGCGGCCGGGCCGGACGGAGGGGATCAGCGGCCTCGCCGGACGGTGTGTGGGCGACGTCGCCGCGGCTTGTGCCAGCGGCGATTGAGAGCGTCCTGCGGTCCCCCGCGAGTGCATTCGGCTAGCCTTTCCCCGCGGTGGAGCAGGGGAAACCACTCCTGGGGTGATTATCACTCGGCGTGCCGAGTGTGGCGATCGTTGACGCACCCTTGGTGACTGCCTACCGTCGAGAGGGCAGGTCAAGGACGGAGGTCGGCGTGAGAAGCAGCGGCGACGGTACGGCTGGGGGTGCCCCCGGACGCGGTCTGGGGGAGAGCGGCCCGTACCCTCCCCAGGGCTCTCGGCTGCACTCCAGCCGCGGATATCCCGATCATGGCAGCGCGCCCGATCATTCCGCCCAGCGGCCCACGGCCGTGCCCGGCGGTGGGGTGGCGCAGGGGGCGGCGGAGGAGGTCGGCTACCGGGGGCCGACGGCCTGTGCGGCCGCCGGCATCACCTACCGCCAACTGGACTACTGGGCGCGCACCGGGCTGGTCGAGCCCAGCGTGCGACCCGCGTACGGGTCGGGGACGCAGCGGCTGTACAGCTTCAGGGACGTCGTCGTCCTGAAGATCGTCAAGCGTTTCCTGGACACCGGGGTGTCGCTGCAGAACATCCGCAGTGCCGTCCAGCACCTGCGTGAGCGCGGGTTCCGCGATCTGGAGCGCATGACGCTGATGAGCGACGGCGCCACCGTCTACGAGTGCACCTCGCCCGACGAGGTGCACGCCCTGCTGCAGGGCGGTCAGGGCGTTTTCGGGATCGCCGTGGGTGTGGTCTGGCGGGACGTCGAGAGCGCGTTGTCGCAGCTGCACGGGGAGCGCATCGACACCGGGGAGACGCTCGTCGGCCACAACCCGACGGACGAGCTGGCCCGGCGGCGCAACAAGGCGGTCTGAGGCGGTCGAGGGGCTACCGGAACGCCGAGTTCCGGCAGCCCGCGAGTGAGATTCTCCGCCGTGCGTCCGGGCATTGTCAGTGGCGTGGTGCAGCATCGGAGATGTGAGAACCGCGCCCACGATCCTGCATCTCGACATGGATGCCTTCTTCGCCTCGGTGGAGCAGGCGTCCAAGCCGAGCCTGCGCGGGAAGGCCGTGGTCGTGGGCGGGCTCGGGCCGCGCGGGGTGGTGGCGACCTGCTCGTACGAGGCCCGGGTGTTCGGGGTGCACTCCGCGATGCCGATGGCTCAGGCGCGGCGGCTGGCGCCCAACGCCGCGTATCTGGTGCCGAGGTTCGGGCTGTACCGGGCGGTCAGCGAGCAGGTGATGGCGCTGCTGCGGGCGCTGTCGCCGCTGGTGGAGCCGCTGAGCCTGGACGAGGCGTTCGTGGACCTGGAGGCCGGGGAGGCGGCCTGGGACGCCGGGTCGGCGCGGCTGGCGGGGGTCAGGCTGCGCGCGGACATACGGACCGTCACGGGGCTCACGGGCTCGGTCGGGCTGGCCGCCTCCAAGATGCTGGCGAAGATCGCCTCCGAGCAGGCCAAGCCGGACGGGCTGGTGCTGATCGAGCCGGGGACCGAGCGGGCGCTGCTCGGACCGATGACGGTACGGACCCTGCCGGGAGTGGGGCCGGCGACGGGCGACCATCTGAGACGGGCGGGCATCCACACGGTCGAGGAGCTCGCCGAGGCGGGCGAGGACGAGCTGGTGCGGCTGGTCGGGAAGGCGCACGGGCAGGCCCTCTACGCGATGGCGCTCGCGCGCGACGAGCGGTCCGTGGTGGCCGAGCGGGAGACCAAGTCGGTGTCCGTCGAGGACACCTACGACGTGGACATCCACGATCGGGTGCGGGTCGGGCTGGAGGTGCAGCGGCTGGCCGACCGCTGTGTACGGCGGCTGCGGGGGGCCGGGCTGTCCGGGCGGACGATCCAGCTGAAGGTACGGCGGTACGACTTCTCGACCCTGACCCGGTCCGAGACGCTGCGGGGGCCCACCGACGACCCGGCGGTGGTGCGGGAGGCCGCGCTGCGGCTGCTGGAGGCCGTGGACACCACGGGCGGGGTGCGACTGCTCGGGGTCGGGGTGAGCGGCCTGGCCGACTTCACCCAGGAGGACCTGTTCGCGCAGGCCGCGGGAGAGGCGGAGCAGGCGGCCGAGGAGGAGTCGGGCGAGGAGAGGGCGAAGGAGTCCGAGGAGCCCCAGGGGCGGCGGTGGGCTCCGGGACACGATGTCCGGCACGCCGAGTACGGGCACGGGTGGGTGCAGGGCAGCGGTCTGGGGCGGGTCACGGTGCGGTTCGAGACACCGACGTCGGAGCCGGGGCGGGTGCGGACGTTCAGGGTCGAAGATCCCGAACTCGAAGGGGCGGATCCGTTGCCGTTGGTGCGGGGAGGACCGGTGGTCCCGGGGGCTGCGGCGGTCTAAGGCTGGGCGGGGACGCTTGGCGGCCCGGGCGGAGGGCGGGGTCCTGCCGAGCTGGGCGGAAGGCGTTCGGCGTCCCGTGCGCCTCGGGCGTCGGCCGTGTCGCCTCCCTCCGCGCGACATGGGACCTCGACTGCGGGCCGTACGGGGCTGGTCGCGCAGTTCCCGCGCCCCTGGAGGTCGGCTGCGCACCCGGCAGGAGCGAGGGGAACGCGGCGGCGGCCACCGAACGCTGGCGTATGGCGCGACAGCCTCGTCCGAGGCCGGCCCGTGCGAGTCCGCGTCGCAAGGATCATGGGTCGTCGCCGCACTCAGCCCTGCCGAAAGGCCGCCCCCGCCCTGTCCGTGCGGCGCGAGGGGCAGCCGGGCCGGGCCCACCCATCCCATAGTCGCGCGGGGCGCGGTCCGGGGCGTGCCCGCCGGAGGGCGGCAGGAGGGGGTCGCTTCAGTGGGGCTCCTCCTTGCCCGCCACGTTTCCGAAGTCCCGGTCGGGAAGTGGTGGAGGCGGGGCCACATCCAGGCCGTAGTGGTGGTAGAGCTGGAGTTCCTGTTCGGGGGAGAGATGGCGGCCCACGCCGAAGTCGGGTGCATCCTTGATCAAGGCTCGCTCGAAGGGGACGTGGAGTGTGCCCTCGATCAGTTCGCTGGGCTCCAGGGGGACGAAGGCGTCCCTGGAGAACAGGCCGGTGCGTATGGCCGCCCATTCCGGCACGCCGGTCGCGTCGTCGAGGTACACCTCGTCGATCGTGCCGATCTTCGTGCCGTCGCGGTCGAAAGCCTTGCGGCCGATCAGATTGCGCGGATCGATGTCGGTCTGCACGAGCCCTCCACTTGGTCGGAACTCATCCGTAAGCACTACGAAAGAGCACATTGGTGAGCCCGGCCACTCGAAGGCCCGGAGGCGAACCTCGCTGGTAGGCTTGCAGATGGCTGCTGACCCCGTGCGGGAGAGTCCTCCGGTGATCACCGGAGGCGCCGAAGGAGCAAATCCTCCCCGGAATCTCTCAGGCCCACGTACCGCACGGATGAGGCCACTCTGGAAAGCAGGGCGGGTGTTCACGGCTTCCGCTCTCACCGACGGTGAAAGCCGGGTGCCCTCGGGCCACCCGGTGAAGCTCTCAGGTTGAGATGACAGAGGGGGAGGCCGTCGGGGTACCAGCGCCGTGGTACCCCTCGAAGGTCGCGTCAGACCAGGAGGCCTCCGCAATGACCGCCCAGCGCACGCCGCTCTCCGAGCTCGAACAGGGCATCCCCTTCGAGCAGCGCCACATCGGGCCCGACCAGGAGGCGCGGGCCAAGATGCTCGCGCAGGTCGGCTATGGCTCGCTCGACGAGCTCACCGCCGCCGCGGTACCGGATGTGATCAAGAACGCCGACGCCCTGGACCTGCCGGGCGCGCGTACCGAGGCCGAGGTGCTCGCCGAGCTGCGCTCGCTGGCCGACCGCAACCAGGTCCTCGGCTCGATGATCGGTCTCGGCTACTACGGCACCTTCACGCCGCCGGTGATCCTGCGCAACGTCATGGAGAACCCGGCCTGGTACACCGCGTACACGCCGTACCAGCCGGAGATCTCGCAGGGCCGCCTGGAGGCGCTGCTGAACTTCCAGACCATGGTCGCCGAGCTGACTGGGCTGCCGACCTCCGGCGCCTCCCTGCTCGACGAGGGCACCGCGGCCGCCGAGGCCATGGCGCTGTCCCGGCGCATGGGCAAGAACAAGAAGGGCCTCTTCCTCGTCGACGCGGACGCGCTGCCGCAGACGATCGCCGTGATCGAGACCCGCGCCGAGCCGACCGGTGTCGAGGTCGTCGTCGCCGACCTGGGCGAGGGCATCCCGGCCGAGGTCGCCGGGCGCGAGATCAACGGTGTACTGGTCCAGTACCCGGGTGCCTCCGGTGCCGTCCGGGACATCAAGCCGCTCATCGACCAGGCTCATGAGCTCGGCGCGCTGGTGACCGTCGCCGCCGACCTGCTCGCGCTGACGCTGCTGAAGTCGCCGGGCGAGCTGGGCGCGGACATCGCGGTCGGCACGACGCAGCGCTTCGGTGTGCCGATGGGCTTCGGCGGACCGCACGCCGGCTACATGGCCGTGCACGAGAAGTTCGCGCGCAGCCTGCCCGGCCGGCTCGTGGGCGTGTCCGTGGACGCGGACGGGAACAAGGCGTACCGGCTGGCCCTGCAGACGCGTGAGCAGCACATCCGCCGCGAGAAGGCCACCAGCAACATCTGCACCGCGCAGGTGCTGCTCGCGGTGATGGCCGGCATGTACGCCGTGTACCACGGCCCGGAGGGGCTGAAGGGCATCGCGCGGCGGACCCAGCGCTACGCGACGCTCCTCGCCGCGGGCCTGGCCGACGGTGGTGTCGACGTCGTGCACGGCGCGTTCTTCGACACGGTCACCGCGCGTGTGCCCGGCCGCGCGGCCGAGGTCGTCGCCGCCGCGCGTGTGAACGGCGTCAACCTGCACCTCGTCGACGCCGACCAGGTGTCGCTCTCCTGCGACGAGACGACCACGCGCGACCAGCTCGCGGCGGTCTGGGCGGCCTTCGGGGTCGAGGGCGACGTGGCGGCGCTGGACGCGGCCACCGAGGACGCGCTGCCGGCGGCGCTGCTGCGCACCGACGACTACCTCACCCACCCCGTCTTCCACCAGCACCGCTCCGAGACCGCGATGCTGCGCTACCTGCGCAAGCTCGCCGACCGCGACTACGCGCTGGACCGCGGCATGATCCCGCTGGGCTCCTGCACCATGAAGCTCAACGCGACCACCGAGATGGAGCCGGTCACCTGGCCCGAGTTCGGCCAGCTGCACCCCTTCGCCCCGGAGGAGCAGGCCGAGGGCTACCTCACGCTCATCCACGAGCTGGAGGACCGTCTCGCCGAGGTCACCGGCTACGACAAGGTCAGCCTCCAGCCCAACGCGGGCTCGCAGGGTGAGCTGGCCGGTCTGCTCGCCGTACGCGGGTACCACCGCGCCAACGGCGACGAGCAGCGGACCGTGTGCCTGATCCCGTCGTCCGCGCACGGCACCAACGCCGCCAGCGCGGTCATGGCGGGCATGAAGGTCGTCGTCGTGAGGACCGCCGAGGACGGCGAGATCGACGTCGAGGACCTGCGGGCGAAGATCGAGCAGTACCGCGACGAGCTGTCGGTGCTGATGATCACCTACCCGTCGACGCACGGTGTGTTCGAGGAGCACGTCGCCGACATCTGCGCCCAGGTGCACGAGGCCGGCGGCCAGGTGTACGTGGACGGCGCCAACCTCAACGCCCTGGTGGGCCTGGCCAAGCCCGGTCACTTCGGCGGTGACGTCTCGCACCTGAACCTGCACAAGACGTTCTGCATCCCGCACGGCGGCGGTGGCCCGGGTGTCGGTCCGGTGGGCGTCCGGTCCCACCTCGCGCCGTACCTGCCGAACCACCCGCTCCAGCCGTCCGCCGGCCCGGAGACGGGCGTCGGGCCGATCTCGGCCGCGCCGTGGGGTTCCGCGGGCATACTGCCGATCTCGTGGGCGTACGTCCGTCTCATGGGCGGCGAGGGACTGAAGCGGGCCACGCAGGTGGCGGTGCTCTCCGCGAACTACATCGCCAAGCGCCTGGAGCCGCACTACCCGGTGCTCTACACCGGCCCCGGCGGGCTGGTCGCGCACGAGTGCATCATCGACCTGCGGCCGCTGACCAAGGCGACCGGCGTGACCGTGGACGACGTCGCCAAGCGGCTCATCGACTACGGCTTCCACGCGCCGACCATGTCCTTCCCGGTGGCCGGCACGCTGATGATCGAGCCGACCGAGTCCGAGGACATCATCGAGCTGGACCGGTTCTGCGACGCGATGATCGCCATCCGCGCGGAGATCGAGAAGGTCGGCGCGGGCGAGTGGCCGGCCGAGGACAACCCGCTGCACAACGCGCCGCACACCGCGGGCGCGCTCGGCGGGGAGTGGGCGCACGCGTACTCCCGCGAGGAGGCCGTGTTCCCGGCCGGGGTGACCGTGGCCGACAAGTACTGGCCGCCGGTGCGTCGGATCGACCAGGCGTTCGGTGACCGGAACCTGGTGTGCTCCTGCCCGCCGCTGGACGCGTACGAGGACTGAGAGCCGTTGGTCCGAGGCGTCACACCTGACGGTTGATGCCTCGGGTCCGGCTTCGGCGAGAGGCCCTGCCCCCTTGTGGGGGTGGGGCCTCTCGGCGTGCGGAGGGGACGTGCCGGGGGGTGCCCGCCCGCGGCGGCCGCCGGGAACTGCTGTCAGGTGCGGTCGATGTGTACGTTTGTCGACTTCACCCGGGCCGTGGCCTCCATGCCGACCTCCAGGCCGAGTTCCTCCACGGCCTCGCGGGTCAGCAGGGAGACCAGGCGGTGCGGGCCCGCCTGGATCTCGACCTGGGCGGCGACATCGCCGAGCTTGATCGCGGTGACGATGCCGGGGAAGGCGTTGCGGGCCGAGGTGTACGGGCGTTCGTCGCCCTCGGCGGTGGGCGACGCCTTGGCCAGTTCCACGGAGAACGCGGCGAGGTCGCGGCCCTCGATGAGGCGGCGGCCGCTGTCGTCGCGATGGGTGGCCACGCGGCCGGCGTCGGCCCAGCGGCGGGCGGTGTCGGGGCTCACGCCGAGCAGCCGGGCGGCCTGTCCGATGGTGTAGGACTGCATGCCGTCACGATAGGAGGTGCCCGGAGCGTGATCGACTCCGGCTCCGCCGGGGCCGTCGGATTCGTCAGCCCGTGTGGACGCGCGGCCGCCTCGTGACGTCCGGCTCCGCCTCGCGCAGCACCTCGCGGGTGACGGGGGCGACCTCGCCCTGGCCGAACAGGAAGAAGCGCAGGAAGTTGGCGAAGGGGTCGCCCTCGGTCCACTCGAAGTAGATGTGCGGCGTCCGGCCGGTCATGTCGCGGGCGTGCAGCAGCAGCGCGGCCAGGGCGTTGGGGATCGAGGACGACTCCATGGTCAGCACGCGGTAGCGGCCGTGCAGGACCTCCCCGCGGACGGTCAGGCTCGTCTCGAACTCGGACGGGTCGGTGACCGTGACCTCGACGAAGACGAAGTCCTCCTGCTCGGACAGGTCGTTGTCGGTCCGGATCTGCTCGACCTTCTCGCGGTACTCGGTCTCGTCCCGCTCGTCCGGCTCGTTGGCGATGAACCGGATCTTGCGGGTGGCGATGTCCCGGACGAACCGCTGGGCCATGTCGTCGAGCGTCACGTCCGTCACGCGCAGCTCGAAGGCGCGGAACAGTCGCGACAGCAGGGAGATGAGGATGATCTGCAGGATGAAGGCGGCACTGATCTTCACGCCGTCGGGGCGCTCGATGATGTTGACGATCGTCGTGTAGAGGAAGACGACGGAGATGACGCCGAAGCCGATGGTCCAGTTGCGCTGACCGGCCTTGCGGGCGGCGATGGTCACCGCGATGGCCGCGGAGCAGATGAGCACGAGGACACCGGTGGCGTAGGCACCGCCCTGGGCGTCGACGTCGGCGTCGAAGATCCAGGTGACCACGAAGGCCTCGAAGATGAAGACCATGACCATCGGGCGCACCGCGCGAGCCCAGTGCGGGGCCATGCCGTACCGGGGGAGGTAACGCGGCATCAGGTTGAGCAGGCCCGCCATCGCCGAGGCGCCGGCGAACCAGAGGATGGCGATGGTGGCGATGTCGTAGACCGTGCCGAAGGCGTTGCCGAGGTATTCGTGGGCGAGATAGGAGAGCGCCCGGCCGTTGGCCGCGCCACCCTCCTCGAACTCCTTCTCGGGGATCAGCAGGGTGGTGATGAAGCTGCTCGTGATCAGGAAGCAGCTCATGATCAGGGCGGAGACGGTGAGCAGCTTCTTGGCGCCGCGGATACGGCCCTTGGGATTCTCCTCGGTGTCGGACGGGTCGCCCTTGATGTGGGGCATGACGGCGACGCCGGTCTCGAAGCCGGACAGGCCGAGGGCGAGCTTGGGGAAGACGATCAGAGCCATGCCGATCATCACGAAGACGTTGCCGTGCTCGGCCGTCAGGGCGTTGGACCAGTCGGTGACGGCATGGCCCTCGGTGGCGACGTGATAGAGACCGACCGTCACCACGACCGCGTTGAGCGCGAGATACACCCCGACCAGGGCGACAGCGACGCCGATCGCCTCCAGGAAGCCCTTGAGGAACACCGCGCCCAGCAGGGCCACCAGGATCAGGGTGATCAGTAGCTGCTGGTCGTGCAGGGCGTCGTTCAGGTGGGGGTTCTCCACCAGGTGGGTCGAGGCGTCGGCGGCCGACAGGGTGATGGTGATCAGGAAGTCGGTCGCCGCGAAGCCCAGCAGGGTCAGCACGAACAGCTTGCCCTTCCAGAACGTCAGCAGCCGTTCCAGCATGGCGATCGAGCCCTGGCCGTGCGGGCTCTCCTCGGCGACCCTGCGGTACACCGGCAGGGCGCCGGCCAGGGTGACGAGCACCAGCACGATGGTGGCCACCGGCGACAGCAGGCCGGCCGCCAGTGCGGCGATGCCCGGCTGGTAGCCGAGGGTCGAGAAGTAGTCGACGCCCGTCAGACACATCACCCGGTACCAGGGCTGGCCCGGATGCTCCAGCTTGGACTCGGCGGGTGGCTCGGCCTGGCCGCGCCCCTTGCCCATGTCCGAGAGTCCCTCCAGCATCCAGGCCCGCAGGCGGCTCGGGGGGCGGTGCTCGGTCGTGGCCATCGGAGTGCTCCTGGTGTGCGCGTCCGTGGACGGCTCGGCGTACGGTTCCCGCGCTCACGCGACGGCGCCACCAGCGTAAGCGGAGAGTGATCTACGGGCCTTCGGTTGAGGTGGGCGGGGGCGTCAAGCTTCCGTTAAGACTGACTGCTCATGTGACGACAGGGGCTCGGGCGACCGGCAACTGCGCGGACAGGACACGGGCTCGGCGGTACGGAGGAGAGCGGCGGCGGGACACCGAGCGTGACCGCGGTGCTTGATCCCCTGGCGTGGCCGCCGACGGTGAGGCGCAGTGCGCGCGAGGGCCGTAAGAGCCGCGTCAAAGCCGCGCGGTGCGCCGTAAGAGAGGCGTCAACGACGGTCGATTCCGGCCACCCAGGCGGTTTCCTCTAGTCGTCCCTGTCCGACGAACCTCATCCCAGGAGTTCACGATGGCCGATCTGGCCTTCGTCGTCGCCACGATCGCGGCCTTCGCGCTGGTGGCCTTCCTCGCCCAGGGGGTGACCAAGCTGTGACCGCCGAGAACATCGTCGGCCTCGTCGTGGCCGTCGCCCTGCTGGGCTATCTCGTCCTCGCCCTGATCTTCCCGGAGAGGTTCTGAGAGACACATGGGTCCCGTAACCGCCGGCGTGCTCCAACTGGTCGCCCTGACCGGTGCGCTCGCCCTCGTCCATGTCCCCCTCGGTGACCACATGGCGAAGGTCTACTCCTCCGACAGGCACTGGCGGGTCGAGAAGTGGATCTACAAGGGGATGGGCGCCGACCCCGACATCGGGATGCGCTGGACCGCGTATCTGCGCGGCGTGCTCGCCTTCTCCGTGACCGGTGTCGTCTTCCTCTACGCCCTCCAGCGGCTCCAGGGAGTGCTGCCCGGCTCGCTCGGCTTGGGCTCGATCGACCCGGACCAGGCCTTCAACACGGCTGTCTCCTTCGTGACGAACACCAACTGGCAGTCGTACTACGGCGAACAGGCCATGGGCCACGTCGTGCAGACCGCCGGTCTGGCCGTGCAGAACTTCGTCTCCGCGGCCGTCGGCATGGCCGTCGCGGTCGCGCTGGTGCGCGGGTTCGCCCGGTCCCGCACCGGTGAGGTGGGCAACTTCTGGTCGGACCTGGTGCGGGGCGTGACGCGCATCCTGCTGCCGCTGGCGTTCGCCGCCGCGATCGTGCTGGTCGCCTGCGGCGCGATCCAGAACTTCTCCGGCATCCACGAGGTCGGCCAGTTCATGGGCGGCACACAGCAGTGGAACGGAGGGGCGGTCGCCTCCCAGGAGGCCATCAAGGAGCTGGGCACCAACGGGGGCGGCTACTTCAACGCCAACAGCGCCCACCCCTTCGAGAACCCCACCCCGTTCTCGAACCTGTTCGAGATCTTCCTGATCCTCGTCATCCCGTTCTCCCTCACCCGCACCTTCGGTGTCCTGGTCGGCTCGGTGAAGCAGGGCTACGCGATCCTCGCCACGACGGGCACCATCTGGCTCGGCTTCACCGCCCTGATGATGTGGACCGAGTTCTCCCACCACGGCCCGGCCTTCGAGCTGGCGAACGGCGCGATGGAGGGCAAGGAGGTCCGCTTCGGCGTCGGCGGCTCGTCGATCTTCGCCGTGGCGACCACGCTCACCTCCACCGGCGCGGTGGACTCCTTCCACTCCTCCTTCACCGGCCTCGGCGGCGGGATCACCCTGCTCGGGATGATGCTCGGCGAGATCGCGCCCGGCGGTGTGGGCTCCGGCCTCTACGGCATGCTGATCATGGCGGTCATCGCGGTGTTCATCGCCGGTCTGATGGTCGGCCGCACACCCGAGTACCTGGGCAAGAAGATCGGCACCCGCGAGATCAAGCTGGCGGCCCTGTACCTCCTGGTCACCCCGGCTCTGGTGCTCGTCCTCACCGCCTTCGCGCTGGCCCTGCCGACCCCGGCGAACTCGATGACCAACAGCGGGGCGCACGGCTTCTCCGAGATCCTCTACGCCTACACGTCCGCCTCGAACAACAACGGCTCGGCCTTCGCCGGTCTGAACGCGGACACCCAGTGGTTCAACAGCACCCTGGGCCTGGCGATGCTCCTCGGCCGCTTCGTGCCGATGGTGTTCGTCCTGGCGCTGGCCGGCTCGCTCGCCGAGCAGCGGCCCGTCCCGGCCACCGCGGGCACCCTGCGCACCGAGAAGCCGCTGTTCACCGGCCTGCTGGTGGGCGCGATCCTGATCATCACCGGTCTCACCTACTTCCCCGCCCTCGCCCTGGGCCCGCTCGCCGAGGGGCTGGCGTGATGACCACTCGTACCGAACCCGACGAGGACTCCATGTCCACTTCCACCCTGGTGCCGCACCAGGACGTGCCCACCGGGCGCAAGACACCCGAGGGGCGTGTCGGCGCCGGACTCTTCGACCCCAAGCAGTTGGTCGGGTCGCTGCCGGACGCCCTCCGCAAGCTCGATCCGCGGGTGATGGTCAAGTCACCCGTGATGTTCGTGGTGTGGATCGGCTCCCTGCTGACCACCGCCTTCTCCGTCAAGGACCCGGGCGACCGGTTCGGCTGGACCATCAGCGCGTGGCTCTGGCTCACCGTGGTCTTCGCGAACCTCGCGGAGGCGGTCGCCGAGGGCCGCGGCAAGGCGCAGGCCGCCGCTCTGCGCAGGGCCAGGACCGACTCCGTGGCCCGCAAGCTCGACGGGACGGTGATCCCGGGCACCGAGCTGAGGATCGGTGACCTGGTCGTCTGCGAGGCCGGTGACGTCATCCCGGGCGACGGCGACGTCGTCGAGGGCGTGGCGTCCGTGGACGAGTCGGCGATCACCGGCGAGTCGGCACCGGTCATCCGCGAGTCCGGCGGCGACCGCAGCGCCGTCACCGGCGGTACGAAGGTGCTCTCCGACCGGATCGTCGTCAAGATCACGACGAAGCCAGGCGAGACCTTCATCGACCGCATGATCGGCCTGGTCGAGGGTGCCGCCCGGCAGAAGACGCCCAACGAGATCGCGCTGAACATCCTGCTCGCCTCGCTCACCGTCGTCTTCCTGCTCGCCTGCGCCACGCTGCCGCCCTTCGCGGACTACGCCGGCACACACCTGACCCTGGTCGTACTGGTCGCCCTGCTGGTCTGTCTGATCCCGACCACGATCGGCGCCCTGCTCTCCGCGATCGGCATCGCCGGTATGGACCGCCTGGTCCAGCGCAATGTGCTCGCCATGTCCGGCCGCGCGGTCGAGGCCGCCGGTGACGTCTCCACGCTGCTGCTCGACAAGACCGGCACCATCACCCTCGGCAACCGCCGGGCCGCCGAGTTCCTGCCGGTGCGCGGCACCACCGAGGCCGAGGTCGCCGACGCCGCCCAGCTCTCCTCGCTGGCCGACGAGACGCCGGAAGGCCGCTCCGTCGTGATCCTCGCCAAGGAGAAGTACGGCCTGCGCGAACGGCACCAGGGCGAACTGACCCACGCCGAGTGGATCGCCTTCACCGCCCAGACCCGGATGTCGGGTGTGGACGTCGACGGCAGGAGGATCCGCAAGGGCGCTGCCGGTTCGG
The DNA here is from genome assembly GCF_040612135.1 of Streptomyces sp. NPDC006458. Classification (NCBI taxonomy): domain Bacteria; kingdom Bacillati; phylum Actinomycetota; class Actinomycetes; order Kitasatosporales; family Streptomycetaceae; genus Streptomyces; species Streptomyces sp. NPDC006458. The sequence goes on from NZ_JBEXPR010000012.1 coordinate 20,774, forward strand.
TCATCGCCTGGGTCCGGGAGCGGGGCGGTGCGGTCGTGGAGGACGCGGCCCCGATCGCCGCCCGCATCTCCGAGGCGGGCGGCACCCCGCTGCTCGTCGCTGTCGAGGACGCCGACGGCGCCCGCGTGCTGGGCGTCGTCCACCTCAAGGACGTCGTCAAGGACGGCATGCGCGAGCGGTTCGAGGAACTGCGCCGCATGGGCATCAGGACCGTCATGATCACGGGTGACAACCCGCTGACCGCCAAGGCGATCGCCGAGGAGGCGGGCGTCGACGACTTCCTCGCCGAGGCCACCCCCGAGGACAAGATGGCCCTCATCAAGCGCGAGCAGGCGGGCGGCAAGCTCGTCGCCATGACCGGTGACGGCACCAACGACGCCCCGGCCCTCGCGCAGGCGGACGTCGGGGTGGCGATGAACACCGGTACGTCGGCCGCGAAGGAGGCCGGCAACATGGTCGACCTCGACTCCGACCCGACCAAACTGATCGAGATCGTCGAGATCGGCAAGCAACTCCTCATCACCCGCGGGGCGTTGACCACGTTCTCCATCGCCAACGACGTCGCGAAGTACTTCGCGATCATCCCGGCGCTGTTCGCGGCCGTCTATCCCGGCCTGGACAAGCTCAACATCATGCGGCTGTCCTCGCCGGACTCCGCGATCCTGTCGGCGGTCGTCTTCAACGCGCTGATCATCATCGCGCTGGTGCCGCTGGCCCTGAGGGGTGTGCGGTACCGGCCGATGAGCGCGGACAGGTTGCTCCGCCGCAACCTCGGGATCTACGGACTCGGCGGGCTGGTCGCACCGTTCGTCGGCATCAAGATCATCGACATGATCATCTCCCTCGTCCCCGGAATCGGCTGATCGCGATGAACAACTCTGTGACCAACACCGTGCGGCTGCTCGGGGCGGGCCTGCGTGCCCTTCTCGTGCTGACCCTGCTGACCGGCGTGATCTACCCGCTCGCCGTCACCGGCATCGCCCAGGGGCTGTTCAGCGACCAGGCGAACGGTTCGGAGATCGCGTCCGACGGAAGAGTCGTCGGCTCCTCCCTGATCGGCCAGGCTTACAGCCTGCCGCTCAAGAAGGGCGAGGAGACCCCGGCGGCCGACCTGAAGTGGTTCCAGGGCCGCCCGCAGAACGGCCTCGGCACCAACGGCGTCAACGCCCGGTACTCGCTCATCCTGTCCGGCGCGACCAACCGGTCCGGCGACAACGCGGAGCTCCTGCGGTGGGTGAGAGACGCCAAGGCCGCCGTCGTCAAGGACAACTCGACCGCCGACTACCGGATCAGGCCCTCGGACGTACCCGCCGACGCGATCACCTCCTCCGGCTCCGGCCTGGACCCGGACATCTCCCCGCGGTACGCCGGCCTCCAGGCGCGCCGGGTGGCCGAGCGCAACGGCCTGCCCGTCGAGCAGGTGGAGAAGCTGGTCGAGGACCACACCGAGAGCCGCACCCTCGGCTTCATGGGCGAGCCCCGGGTGAACGTCCTGGCGCTGAACGTCGCGCTCAAGGACCTCGTGACCAAGGGCTGACGGCGTCACCCGACCGAAGCGGGAGCCGACGGCCGGACATCGGGTCCGGGGCCGCCGGCTCCCGCCGTCGCGCTGGACGCCGGTGCGGACGACTACGCCACCGAGCCGTTCGGCGTGGACCAGTGAGCGCACCGCGACCGTGCCGCGGCGCGGGCCCGAGGCCCCGGGCCTACGCGTCCCACGGCGACGCGCGCGGCCCAGCCCCGGCCGCCTGGGCCGTCCGCCGCTGGTCGTCGTGTGCGAGGGCATCGCGCGGTTGCCGGTGGGCCGAGAGTCCCTGGACGACGTACGCGTCCGGGACGTGGGTCTGGGACCGCGGTCCGTGTCCGGGCGGAGTGCAGGGTGTGACCGGGTGCGGACATGCGTCGGGGCCGGTGCGCGGCGGTGTGCCGCGGCCGGCCCCTGTGGTGCGTCGCGCGGGCGGGCGCCCGGCGGTGTCAGGCGGCCGTCACGACCCGGCTGGTAGCCAGCGGGCGGTGCGGGGCGATGATCTGGCCGTCCGGCAGGAGCTCACCGGTGTCCTCGAAGACGACGACGCCGTTGCACAGCAGGCTCCAGCCCTGCTCCGGGTGAGCCGTCATGAGACGGGCGGACTCCCGGTCTGCGGAGTCGGCTGAAGGGCACGGTGGCTGGTGCTGGCACATGGATGGGATCTTTCGCTCTGGCGTGGTGGGTGTGATCTCTGTGCTGTCTGTCCCGCGGCGTGAAACGTCGTTCATGGCCGCCCCCCGTTGTGATAAGTCGGTCCGGAACCAAGTGTTGCCCCACGGGCGTCGATCCGCAGGGATTTCGCAGCACCGCTTCTCACTGGTTCATGACGCGTCACCCGCGCGGGCGGTTCACCTCAACCCCACTGTCCTTTCGGGTGGTTCTCGGGGGCCTCAAATGCCTAGTCAGGATGGGTGGCGCGGGATCTGGCCAGCTCCGACGAGCGTGCATGTGCTCGTACGAGTGGGCGGTCGCGGTCCGTCGCCGGCCGTGCGCGGCACGTCGCTGAAGGGCGGACGGGAAGGCGGGCGGATGGGAAGACGGGCGGACGGGTGGCACGGGAAGGCTGGCAGACGGGCAGCACGGGAAGGCTGGCAGCACTGGAACGCGCGGGAACGCGCGGTACGTGGCTCGCCGCCTCCGCGCGGCACCTCGGCCCCGGGCATGGCTGAGCCCCGCCGCACGGACGGGTGCGGCGGGGCGGGCGAGGGCTCGTCAGGCGGGCGAGCCCAGCAGGGGCGGCGGGGCCGGGGTCACCCGACGGGTCAGGAGCGGGAGCAGCTCGGTGACCTGGTGCGGGCGGTGGGCCGCGATGCCGGGTGGGGCGGGGGCCAGCGGGACGAGCAGGTCCGCCGCTCCGGGCCGGCCGGCCGAGCCGTCGGCCTCGCAGTCGCCGTGCAGCCACAGCGTCAGCATGTACAGGCCGGGGATGGACAGCAGGCGTGGCTGGTACGCCTGCGGCAGTGTCTCGGCCTGGCGCAGTGCACGTTCGGTGGACGCGATGTAGGGCCCTTCGAAGAAGTGCGCGAAGGCCCAGCCGTCGGGCGTCAGTCTGGTCTCGGCGGCGGCCAGCGCGCGGTCGCCGCTGAAGATCAGGAAGCGCCACCCGGCTAGCCGCGTGACGGGCGCGCCCTCGCCGGTGATCCGGTCCAGGACGTGCACGGGCAGCGGCAGTTCGGGTGTCAGGGGGCCCTGCGCGGCGCGCAGGGCCGGGGTCGTGGCCTCGCGGACGGCGACGGGAGAGCCGAGGGCCGTGAGGATGGAGCGAAGTGCGGGCGAGGGAGCCTCGGGGACATGCAAGGGCATGGTGGGTCGCCTCTCTGATTCGACAGGCAGGGTGACGCGAGGGCGGGCGGACGGCGCTGTCTGCTCACGAGGTCAGAGAGGCGGAGGCCGGGGTACGTGACGAAGGGGCGGGCGGTTTCGCCGGATGACGGCTCGACGGCAAGTCCGTGTGACCGCGGGCGCCGACCTTCTCTGCCTTGTGCGCGGAGTTTATACGACGAGTGTTCGGTGGATGTTTCGTCTAGCCGTTACCGGGAACCCCGGCAAGGGGAAATCCGGTCCCGGATATGCGGGAGTCCTCCCGATTCCGGTTCGCGCACGAGGGGGTGACCTCGGACTCTGCGGGTACCGCGGTCGGCCTATTCTTGTCGGCGTTTTTCACGAGTCGCAAGACCCTGGAAAGCATCCGGTGCGTGCCTGTGGAATGTGCCGTGGATCACTTCGCTGCCGTGTCGACCAGACTAGCGGTGCGGGAGCGGCCACGGGGGCGTTACGGATCGCTCCCGCTGGGCATCATCCCCTTCCGACCCGGGAGCCCGGCTGCCGGGCACCCGGTCCACCCGCTGGAGGAGGGACGCCTCGATGGGGGAGAAGGTCGTGGCAGGAGCGTTCGACCTGTCCGATCGGCAGCGCTACCGCGACAAGCTCAGGCGGTGCCTGAGGGGACTGGAGCGACTCCTGGAGGAGAAGCGGTTCGATCGGCCCAAGAACCTCATGGGTCTGGAGATCGAATTGAATCTGGCCGGGGCCGACGGCATGCCGAGAATGCTGAATGCGCAAGTCCTGGAGCGGATCGCGAGCCGTGATTTCCAGACCGAACTGGCCGCATTCAACCTGGAGGTCAACATTGCCCCGCACCGGCTGGGCGGTCGCGTTTTCGACCGGCTGGCCGAGGAACTCCGCATCGGTCTGGCATATGCCCATCGAAAAGCCGTCGAACTCGACGCCGGCATCGTGATGATCGGCATTCTGCCCACCCTGCAACGCGACGACCTGGTGTCCTCGAACCTCTCCGCGGCCGACCGCTACATGCTGCTCAACGACCAGATCGTCGCCGCGCGGGGCGAGGGCTTCACCCTCGACATCGACGGGGTCGAGCGGCTGACGTGCACCGCGACGTCCATCACGCCCGAGGCGGCCTGCACCTCGGTGCAACTGCATCTGCAGTGCACGCCCGCCCGGTTCGCCGATGTCTGGAACGCCGCCCAGGTGGCCGTCGCCGCCCAGATAGCCGTCGGCGCGAACTCGCCCTTCCTGTTCGGCCGGGAGCTGTGGCGCGAGTCGCGGCCGCCGCTGTTCCTGCAGTCCACCGACACCCGCCCGCCCGAGCTCCAGGCCCAGGGCGTACGGCCGCGCACCTGGTTCGGCGAGCGCTGGGTGAGCTCGGCGTACGAGCTGTTCGAGGAGAACCTGCGGTTCTTCCCGGCCCTGCTGCCGATCTGTGACGACGAGGACCCGCTGGACGTGCTCGACGCGGGCGGCGTGCCCAGCCTCGCCGAACTCGTCCTGCACAACGGCACCGTCTACCGGTGGAACCGCCCGGTCTACGGGATCGCGGACGGGGTTCCGCATCTGCGCGTGGAGAACCGGGTGCTGCCCGCCGGGCCCACCGTCACGGACGTCGTCGCCAACGCCGCCTTCTACTACGGGCTGGTCCGCGCGCTGGCCGAGGAGTCCAGGCCGGTGTGGACCCGGATGCCGTTCGAGACGGCGGCGGCCAACTTCGACGAGGCCTGCCGCCTGGGGATCGACGCCCGCTTCCGCTGGCCCCGGCGAGGTCGCTACGGCGGCCTGGCCGAGGTCGACGCCGTCACCCTCGTCCGCGACGAACTGCTGCCGCTCGCCGAGGCCGGGCTGGACGCGTGGGGTGTGGAGCCCGCCGACCGCGACCTGTACCTCGGCGTGATCGACGAACGCTGCCGACGGCGCGTCAACGGGGCGTCCTGGCAGGCCGCCACCTTCCACAAGGCGCGGGAGGCCGGGCTGTCACGCCCCGACGCCCTGGCCGCGACGACCCGCCGCTACAGCGAACTGATGCACCTGGGAGAGCCCGTGCACACCTGGCCGGTGGGCCTGCCGGAACCGGCGCCGCTCGGGTGAGCCGCCCGCCCCGGCACCACGGGGATCAGCGGCTCGCCGCCGTACGCTTCCGCCCCTGACGTCCGTCGTACGTCCCGACAGGTGATGATGGGGCGAGACACGGATGAGCGGCTGGAGGCTGGTGTGCGGGCGGAGGCGGGCGCGGTGGGTGAGTCCCTGCCGGGGGAGGGACGGTCGAGGCGGATTCTGCGGGACGAGACACTGCTCGTGCTGGCGCTCTCGCTGGGCGCGAGCGGTGTGGCCGCGCTGATCAGCTTCATCGGGTCGGCGACCAAACCCGGCGGGCTCAGGGAGCAGGCCGCGACGCTCAACGCCTCGGCGGCGCCGGGGCGTCCCTGGCTGGACCTCACGTGGCAGCTGTTCGGCATCGCCACCGCGCTGGTGCCGGTCGCCCTGGTCGCGCACTTCCTGCTGCGCGAGGGCGCCGGCCTGCGCTCCCTCGGCTTCGACCGCACCCGCCCCTGGCCGGACCTGGGCCGGGGTGCCGCGGTCGCCGCGGTGATCGGCAGCACGGGCATCGCCTTCTACCTCACCGCCCGCGGCCTCGGCTTCAACCTCACGGTGGTGCCCGAGGCCCTGCCGGACGTGTGGTGGAAGTACCCCGTGCTGCTCCTGTCGGCCATCCAGAACGCCGTCGTGGAAGAGGTCATCGTCGTCGGCTATCTGCTGCGCCGGCTCGGTCAGCTGGGCTGGTCGCCGGGCAGCTCGCTGATGGCCAGCTCGGTGCTGCGCGGCTCGTACCACCTCTACCAGGGCATCGGCGGCTTCATCGGCAACATGGTGATGGGCGTGGTGTTCGTCTGTCTGTACCGCCGCTGGGGCCGGGTGGGCCCGCTGGTCGTGGCGCACTCGCTGCTCGACATCGGGGCGTTCGTCGGATACGGCCTGCTGGCGGGCCGAGTGGACTGGCTGCCCACCGTCTGACCCTTTGACCGCGGGGGCGTACGACACCGTCGTACGCCCCCGCGGTCTTGTTTCATACGCCCCCGCGGTCTTGTTTCAGGCGAGCAGCTCGCCGTCGATGGTGGTGACCGCGCGGCCGGTCAGCAGGGTGCGCTCGCCGTTCAGGCGGGTGCGCACCAGGCCGGAGCGGGGCGAGGCCTGCAGCCCGGTCAGCTCGGTGCGGCCGAGGCGCTCGGACCAGAACGGGGCGAGCGCGGTGTGGGCGCTGCCGGTGACCGGGTCCTCGTCGATGCCGACGTTGGGGAAGAAGCAGCGCGAGACGAAGTCGTGGCCGTCCGCGGGGTCCTCGGCGCGGGCGGTGGCGATGATGCCGCGCGCGGAGTGCGCGCCCAGGGCGCGCAGGTCGGGGCGCAGGGCGCGGACGGTCCGCTCGTCCGGCAGCTCGACGAGCAGGTCGCCGACGTTCGGCCCGGTGTCGAAGCAGCTCAGCGGCTCGGCGCCGAGGGCGTCGGCGAGGCCGTCCGGGATCTCGGCGCGGGTGAGCGGCGCGGTCGGGAAGTCCAGCGTGATCCAGCCGTCCTCCCCGGGTGTGGCGACCAGCACCCCGCTGCGGGTGGCGAACCGCACCGGGCCCTTGTGCGAGCCCGTGCCGGCCAGCGCGTGGGCCGTGGCGAGGGTGGCGTGCCCGCACATCGCGACCTCGGTGACCGGCGTGAACCACCGCAGCGCCCAGTCCGCCTCGCCGCCCTCCGGCAGAGGATGCGCGAACGCCGTCTCGGCGTGGTTCACCTCCATCGCGATCTTCCGCAGCCGCTCGTCGTCGGGGAAGGCGTTCAGCAGCAGGACCCCGGCCGGGTTGCCCGCGAAGGGGCGGTCGGTGAAGGCGTCGATGATTCGAATCCGCATGAGCACGAACCGTAGTCGCGCAACGAAGCCGCAGGCCAAGGCCAATTCACGCGCTGTGGACCGGTGAGGGGTTGTCGAGCGAACTGTTCCGATATATCGTTGAGGCATCGCGACAGGTCAACGATGGAATGGAGTGGTTGCGATGCGTACCCATGGATTCGAGCGTGGATGCCGGCCGGACGGTCCCTTCGGGCGTGGTCGGCAGGGTTTCGAGGGGCAGCGGGCGGCCTTCGGTCCGTTCGGGCCGGGAGGGCCGGGCTTCGGTCCCGGAGGTCCCGGATTCGGCCCCTGGGGAGGCCGGGGGCGAGGAGGTCCCAGGGGGAGGGCACGGCGCGGTGACGTACGGGCCTCGATCCTGGCCCTGCTCAGGGACCGGCCCATGCACGGCTACGAGATGATCCAGGAGATCGGCGAGCGCAGCGGCGGGGCCTGGCGGCCCAGCCCCGGCTCGGTCTACCCGACCCTGCAACTGCTGGAGGACGAGGGCCTGATCATCAGCGAGAGCGAGGGCGGCAAGAAGCTGTTCTCCCTCACCGACGCCGGCCGCGTCGCCGCCGAGGAGGGCCCCGAGGCCCCCTGGGAGGAGGCCGGGCGCAGTGTCGACTGGGAGGCCCTCGGTGAGATCCGCCAGGCCGGGTTCGGTCTGATGGAGGCCTTCGGGCAGGTCTGGAAGACCGGCAGCAAGGAACAGCGGGAGAAGGCGCTGGGGATCATCAACGAGGCCCGCAAGAAGCTGTACCTCATCCTCGCCGACGAGGACTGACGTCGAGCCCTGCGGACGTCGGCAGGAGTCGACGTCCGCACGGGCCGACGGCTCCGAGGCACCGGACTTCGGCCGTGTTCCCGCGGCACTCAGGGCGCCCCGCGGTGTACGCCGCGAGGCGCCCTCCGCTGTGTGCCGGCCCTCCGGTGTGTTGCCGGCGTCCTCACGTCACCAGGCCGCCCAGCTTGCGCGGCGACTCCTCCAGCGCGGCCGTCGCCGAGTCCTTGAGGCGGCCCGCCATCAGGGAGACGGCGGCGCCGGTGAACTCCCCGTCGATCCGTACCGCCGTGGCCGCGCCGTCCGGGCTGAGGGTGTAGCGCGTGACGAGGCTGACCGCCATCGGGCCCTTGCCCCGGATGGCGAGCACACGGGCGGGCTCCAGTTCCGCCACGGTCCACTCGACCTCGGCCGGGAACCCCATCAGCCTCATGTTCTCCATGAACGTCACGCCCACCGCCAGGGCTTCGGGCCCGCCCGCCGGGAAGCCGGTGTGGGTCGCGTTCCACTCGGCGTAGGCCGACCAGTCGGTGAGCTGCGCCCACACCTTCTCCGCGGGTGCCTCGATCCGTGCCTGAGCGCTGACTCGGCCATGCGACCACCTCTTCGTGCCGGGCTGCGGTGTCGCGGAACGTAGCCCCGGAGGCGTGAACCTTCAATACTGATGGACCGTCAGAAGGTCGGCGCGGACCCGGCCTCAGCCCACCTTCCGTATCACCGCGGCGTCGAACACGTCCCACGCGCGCGGGTGGGGCCACGGGCTGTCCACTGCGGGCGGGGCGACCACCGACACGTCCCACGCGCGCGGGTGGGGCCCCTCGTCGTGGCAGTGCCAGGCCTCCCGGAACAGGTCGGCGAGCAGTGCGTCCTCCGGGGCGTACACCCGGTACACGTACTGTCTGCCGTCGACGGCCGGCACCTCCACCAGCCAGCACCAACTCTCCACGAGAGGAATGACGTGCGGCGCGTGTCCCGTGGTTGCCGGCGGGGGCGTGCGGCAAATCGGCGCGCGCCCCTGTCTGAGGTCTGGCCTGATCTCATCCCCAAGGAGGAGAAAGCGGGCGCCCGTGTCCACTCCCTGTGGGACTCGAGAATGCTCCCAGCCGGGGATGACCCGGGCGGCCGGGGCTGATGGGGTTGAGGACGTGCAACCCCGTATTCCCCGTCAGCCGGCCGGCGACCAGGCCGCCCACCGCTCCGAAGGCGACGCCGCCGGGCTCAGTGCCGAGCTCGTGGCGGTGCTGACGGGTGCCCGCAGAAGGTCCCTGCGCGACGGGGACCGGCAGATCGACACCGCCCATGTGCTGCACTCGCTGCTGGAGTCCGACCCCGAGGTGAGCGCCGCCTTCGCCGGCGAGGCCCAGGTCGCCCGCCTGCTCGGCTATCTCGTCCAGCGCAGCATCGGCTACGGGCTGCGCTGGCAGGGCACCGTGGAGGACTCCGGCGCCGTCCCCGTGGTGAGCGGCGCCGAGGGTTACTCGCCACTGGCCGCGGCCGCGCTGGAGCACGCACGCGCGCGTGCCGCCCGGTCCGGCGACGCCCCCGCGCGCGGCCTCGACCTGCTCGTCGCCGTCGTGGCGGACCCGCAGTCGCGCGCCGTCGAGGTGCTCACCCGCGCCGGGATCGACGCCCGCGAGCTGTTCCTGCGGATCGAGGCGGCCGCTCACGGACTCGAGGGCGATCTGACGCCGTGAGGGCCATCGGCTGAGACAGGTGTCATCGGGGGTGACGGTCATGTCGTCGCCTGTCATCATGTGCCGGTGCGGACGAACAGCAGCAGTGCGGGTGGCAGCGGGAAGGGCGTGGGCCTCGCGCTCGCCCTCGGATCGGCGGTCGCCTTCGGTGGGTCCGGGGTCGCGGCCAAGCCCCTCATCGAGGCGGGCCTGGACCCGCTGCACGTGGTGTGGCTGCGGGTGGCCGGCGCGGCCCTGGTGATGCTGCCGCTCGCGGTGCGCCATCGCGCGTTGGTGCGCCGCCGCCCCGCGCTGCTCGCCGGGTTCGGACTGCTCGCCGTGGCCGGTGTGCAGGCCTTCTACTTCGCCGCGATCTCCCGGGTCCCGGTGGGTGTCGCGCTGCTCGTGGAGTACCTCGCGCCCGCGCTGGTGCTCGGCTGGGTGCGGTTCGTGCAACGGCGGCCGGTGACACGTGCCGCCGCGCTCGGTGTGGTGCTCGCGGCCGGCGGCCTCGCCTGTGTGGTCGAGGTCTGGTCCGGCCTGGGCTTCGACGCGTTCGGACTCCTGCTGGCCCTCGGCGCCGCCTGCTGCCAGGTCGGCTACTTCGTGCTGGCCGACCAGGGCGGCGACTCGGGCGAGGACGCCCCGGATCCGCTCGGCGTCATCGCCTACGGCCTGCTGATCGGCGCCGCCGTGCTGACCGTGCTCGTCCGGCCGTGGGGCATGGACTGGTCCGTGCTGGGCGGCACCGCCGACATGGACGGCACCGAGGTCCCGGTCGTGGCCCTGCTCGCCTGGATCGTGCTGATCGCCACCGTCGTCGCCTACGTCACCGGCGTGCTCTCGGTCCGCCGGCTCTCGCCGCAGGTCGCCGGGGTCGTGGCCTGCCTGGAGGCGGTCATCGCCACCGTCCTGGCCTGGGTGCTGCTGGGCGAGCACCTCTCCGCCCCGCAGGTCGTGGGCGGTCTGGTCGTCCTCGTCGGCGCCTTCATCGCCCAGTCCTCCACCCCGGCGAAGGGCTCCGCCGAGGTCGTGGCGAGCGGTGGCGGGACGCGGGAGTGTGCGGACCGCGAGTTGTCCTCGCGGAGGACGGGTTCCTAGCGGGTTCCCGGCGGGGCTTGCAGTGTGGTTCCCGGCGGGGCTTCCAGCGGGGTTCCGGCTGGCCCAGCGGGGGAGCGTGCCGCACGCCACCTGACGGGCCCGGTGCGGGCCGCACGACCACCTGACGGGCCTGACGCGGGCCGCACGACCACCTGACGGGCCTGACGCGGGCCGCACGCATGCTGCAGTCGCACATGCAGCCCCCACTCGGCGGGCCTCCCACACGGGCTCCCACACGGGCCTCCCGCGCAGGCCGGCCACTCGTCGCCCCCACATACGGCTTCCGCCCCTATGCCGACCGCCTGCGCAGCACATGCTCACGTGCCGCCCCGTCCCGCGGGCCCGCCCGTTCGGCGAGGCGCTCGGCGATGCGGTCCTGGACGCCGGCCTCCTTGCTGCCCGCGTACTTGAACTTCGCCCGCACGCCGGTCACCTCCAGCCGCAGCCCCCGGATCCCGGGCAGCATCCGGCCGTACGGCACCTCACCCGCCACGACGGGGGCCGAGCCGCCCTCGGGCTGGAAGTGGCCGACCTGCCGGTGCGGCAGCGCGGCCTTCTCGTCCGGGTCGTCGACGATCCACGCCCGGCAGCGCAGCTGGACCGCCGCGTAGAAGCTGGTCGGCGTGCCGTGCTCGGGCGGGGCGTCCGGGGCGGCCTGCCAGGGGCCGGGGACGTACACGTAGTCGTCGACGACGCTGACGACGACGTCGGGGGCCGCTTCCAGCGCGGGCCACAGCGGGTTGGGGCGGGCCAGGTGGGTCACGGCGTCGCCGCGCCGGGCGTCGTAGGCGAAGTGCAGGGGCTGGACATGCGGTGGCTCGCCGGGCAGGCCGTTGACGACGAGCTGGCCGAAGTCGTGCACGGCCAGCCTTCTCTGCACTACCCCGTGGGCGGTCCGCATGAGTCCCAGGCTCACGATGTGACGTTTCCACCGTCCTCAGTCATCTCGACTCCTCCATGCAGTCCCCACTCGTCGAGGCCGGAGTAGATCAATGCGGTGCGAGCCCTGGGGAAGGAGAAACACTCGGCCTCCCCCGAATAGATCGCCACCAGTGAGTCAGCTCCCCGCCACCAGGTGTCCGCCAGCCCCATCACCTCTCGCACTGGCTCGTAGGCGTCCAGCGCGATGCGATCGACGTCATCGCCGGTGACCTTGGTGATCTGCTTCGCCCACATGGATGCGTGGTGGCTCAGCGCGAGCGACTCCACCCATCCCTCAACGGTGGAATGAAGGGGCGTCCACCGATCTGCGTGGATACCGAATTCTCCAGCTGGCCCGATCATGAAGGAGAAAGGGACTGCCGTCCGTTGCATCCCCGCTTCGAACCACCACCCCTCAGACGTTGTCCCTTCCGGCGAATCAGGGTCGAAGTACTTTGGGCCACCGTCGTACTGCGACGCGGGCGGCAGGAGCAGACCGCCCCATCGCTCCTGATAGGCCGCCATTCGGTCGATCACCGCAACAGGGACTTTCCGGTCAAGCCACCATTGCCTGTGCTGTTCGACTTGCTTGGTATCGACCTTGATGGCGTGTGCGCTGACAAACGAGCGGGCTCTTCCAGTCAGCCCGTCGGGCACGTCATTGATGAGGTGAAGATTCACGACGGGGACGCTACCGGTGGAGCTCTGTGCACTGCCTCACAGTTTCTGCAGCTCAGTCGCTGTCCTGCCCGTCCCGGGGTCGTTGCGCGGGGAGCACCGGCAACCCGAGCGAGACGGGGCCGCTGCGCTGAAAGCGGCGGGCCTGCTCGCGCTTGCCGCGCAAGAAGGTGAGGGAGCAGGCCAGGTGAGCGAGGGACTCCGGGGAGAGCGGAACGGGCTGCCGGGCGCGTGTGCCCTTGGAGATCACCCAGAGCTGGCCCTTCTGCCACTCGACATCCCCGAGCCGGATGCCGAGCAGTTCCGAGGCCCGTGCCCCCGACGAGATGTAGCAGGACAGCAGGGGCCGATCCCGGGCGCAGTTCATCTGTGCGAACAGCTTGTCCCACTGCTGATCGGGCATCGCCCGCGGCTGCCGGAGCGGAACCTTCGGCCGCAGAGGGCCACGACGGTGCTGGGCGCGGGCCTCAATCGGCGACCGGTGAGCCAACGCCGCCCGGCGAGCCCGGTTCTCCGGCACAGGATTGACCGCCGGACCACGGCCGAAGGGCTGGTGAAAGGAGTAGAAGCCGGCCGCTTTCGCTGGGGGTTTCGGGCGCAGGGGAGCCACCCCACGAGCGCGGCGACCTCCGCCTCCGTGGCCTGTTCCCAGCCGACGTCCAGGGCCCACAGCACCCGATACCAGCGCAGCAGGTCGTAGCCGTAGCTGCGGCAGGTGAGCGGGCTGACGTCGCCGAGCGTCAGGTCCCGCAGGTAGCTGCTGACCGGCTGGATCTCTCGGTCAGCGGCATCCACGACGTACCACGGCAACGACGGTGTCGTACCTGCCACCACCGCACCCACGCGGGGCAGTTGAGCCCGACCGTCAATCAGATCTCGATGAATCGAAGGAGCTTCATGTACACCGGAACTCTCCCGAGACCCAGCACTCCAGTCGAACCGAGCAAGGAGTTGGTGCAGTCAACGGACCAGCGCTGCCACTCGGCGTTCTCACGGGGCGCGTCCCAGGGGTGGACGAGCATCAGAGCATCGCCGTCAGGTAGTCCGGCAGCCCGGTGCCGGGGGCGAGCCGGGCGTCGGGCAGCGGGGCGTCGTAGCCCTTGCGGAGCGGGACGACACCGGCCCAGTGGGACAGGGCGTAGTCCTCGGGCTCCTCGTTCACGCCGCCGGTGCGGACCTTGGCCGAGACCTCGTCCAGGTCTAGGCGGATGACGGCGGTGGCGGCCAGTTCCTTCTTGTTGGCCGGGCGGGAGTCGGCGGCGCGGCCCGGTACGACGTGGTCGACGAGCGCGTCGAGGGCGGTCCGCTTCTCCTCGGGGTCGGTCACGTCGTGGGCGACGCCGTGCACCACCACCGAGCGGTAGTTGATCGAGTGGTGGAAGGCCGAGCGCGCCAGCACCAGTCCGTCGACATGGGTCACCGTCAGGCACACCGGCAGTCCCGGGTCCGCCTGGCCGGTCATCCGCAGCGGGCGCGAACCCGTCGAGCCGTGCACGTACAGCCGCTCGCCCACCCGGCCGTACAGCGTGGGCAGCACCACCGGGGAGCCCTCGCGGACGAAACCGAGGTGGCACACGTAACCCTCGTCCAATATCGCGTGCACCAGCTCCTTGTCGTAGGCGGCGCGCTCCGCGGAACGTGTGGGGACCGTGCGGTCGGTCGGCGTGTAGGCGGCGGGTGCCGTCGGCTGCGAGGTCCCCTGCATGGTGTTCTCCATTGTACTAGTGCATAATTGGCTTTGTGCTAGGAGAATATCGGATCGAAGGTCGGGGCGCAGCGGAGATTTCCGCGAGCGTCGAGCACGCGGTGGCCGCCGGTGCCCTGGAACCGGGCCAACTGCTGCCACCCATGCGCGAGTTGGCCGAACGCCTCGGGGTGAATCCCAACACCGTCGCGGCCGCCTACCGCGTCCTGCGTGAACGCGGTGTCATCGAGACCCACGGCCGTCGCGGCAGCCGGGTGCGGCCGAGGCCCGCCACCAGTGGGCGCGAGTCCATCCGCGTCGACGTGCCCGAGGGTGTGCGCGACGTGGCGAACGGGAACCCGGACCCGGCGCTGCTGCCCCGGCTGGCCCCGGCCTTCGCGGCGGCCGCAGAGCGGGGCGACCGGGAGCCGGTGCTGTACGGGGACGCGGAGATCGAACCGGAGCTGGCCCGTCTGGCGCGCGCCGACCTGGACGCCGACGGTGTGCCGGCCGGGCCGGTGGTCGTCACCTCCGGGTCCCTCGACGCGATCGAGCGGGTCCTGGCCGCCCACCTCAAGCCCGGGGACGCCGTCGCCGTGGAGGACCCCGGCTGGGGCAGCGTCCTCGACCTCGTCCCGGCGCTCGGGCTGCGCCTCCACCCGGTCCGTGTCGACGACGACGGCCCCCTCCCCGACGACGTCCGCGCGGCCCTGGCCGCCGGGGCGCGCGCCCTGATCGTCACCTGCCGGGCGCAGAACCCGACCGGCGCCGCGATCGCCGCCCCGCGCGCGCGGGCCCTGCGCGAGGTGCTCGGGGAGCACCCCGGGACCCTGCTGATCGAGGACGACCACGGCCACCGGATCGTCGACCTGCCCCTGCACCCGCTGGCCGGCACCACCCGGCACTGGGCGCTCGTACGGTCCGCCGCCAAGGCGTACGGGCCCGATCTGCGGCTCGCCGTGCTCACGGGCGACGAGGTCACCATGGGCCGGGTCCGCGGGCGGCAGCGGCTCGGGCCGGGCTGGATCAGCCGGATCACGCAGCGCGCCGTCGTGCTGCTGTGGGCCGAGGGCGCGGTGGACGCGCAAGCTGTCGCGGCGGCCTACGGGCGGCGCCGGGACGCCCTGATCGGGGCGCTCGCCGAGCGCGGTATCACCGGCCGCGGGCGCAGCGGTATGAACGTCTGGATCCCGGTGCCGGACGAGACCGGCGCGGTCGCCCGGCTGCTGCACGCGGGCTGGGCGGTGGCCCCGGGTGCGCGCTTCCGGCTGAAGTCGCCGCCCGGCATCCGGATCACCGTGTCGTCCCTGACCGCCGCGGAGACGGGGCCGCTCGCGGACGCCATCGCCTCGGCGGTGGGGGCGGGGGCGGGGGAGGGGCGACGGTACGTCTGAGCCGGGGCGGGCGGCGTTTCCGCGCGCTCGGTTCGGCGCGGGCGTACGGTCAGGCCCGGTTCCGGTCGGGTGGGCGGTCTTCCCGCACGCCCGGTTCGGCGCGGGCGAGTTGCTCCCGCACCCGCCCGGGTCAGCCCCCCGCCCTGGGGCGCGCCTGGGTCAGCGCCGCCCCCGCCAGCACGACCAGCGCGCCGACCGGTGTCGACCAGGCCAGGGACTCGCCGAGCAGGGCGACCCCGGCGGCGGTGGCGATGACGGGGATGAAGTACGTGACCATCTGGGCCGTCGTCGGGCCGACCTCGGCGACCAGGCCGTACTGGATCAGGACGGCCAGCCCGGTGCCGAGGGCGCCGAGGGCGGCGATCGCCAGCAACGGGCCGGGCGCGAAGCGTGTCGGCAGTGAGGTGAACAGCGGTGTCACGACCGCCAGTTGCAGCGTGGCGAGGAGCAACTGGGCGCCCGTCAGGGACAGATGCGAGTGCCCGGAACCGGCCAGTGTGCGGCGGACGTAGATCCAGCCGACCGGGTAGCTCAGCGAGGCGAGCAGCGCCAGTGCCGTGCCGGTCGCGTCCAGCCCGGCGAAGCCCTGCCAGGCGCCGAGGACCGTCAGCACCCCGAGGAAGCCGATGCCCAGCCCGGCGACCCGCACGCGCGTCGGCCGGTCCTCACAGAGGGCGACCAGCGACAGGGCCATGCCCCACAGCGGGGAGGTCGCGTTGCAGATGCCGGCCAGGGTGGAGGGGATGGTCAGCTCGGAGTAGGCGAACAGCGAGAACGGCAGGGCGTTGAGCAGGAACGCGGCGACCGCCAGATGTCCCCAGGTCCGCGCGCCGCGCGGCAGCCGCTCCCGCTTCACCGCCATCGCCGCCGCCAGTACCGCTGTCCCGAAGACCAGTCGGCCGAGCGTGACCTGGAAGGGGGCGTACCCGTCGGTGCCCACCTTGATGAGCAGGAAGCTGAAGCCCCAGATCAGCGAGAGGCCGGCGAAGCGCAGACGCCAGTCGAGGGTGCGGCGGGGGCGGGTGGTGGTGGCTGCCGGTCCGGCCGTGGCGGAGGGCCGGGTGGTGGCGGGCGTGCCGGCGGTCGTCATGGGGACCACGATGCCGTCAGACGATCTCGTAGCACAATCGAGAATGTGCCCCTGTTATCTCGTAGCATCGCTTATATGTTGAATCTGGAGCGCCTGCGCACCCTCGACGCCCTCGCCCGGCACGGTTCGGTCAGCGGTGCCGCGGAGGGCCTGCACATCACCACCTCGGCCGTCTCGCAGCAGATGGCCAAGCTGGAGCGGGAGGTCGGGCAGCAGATCCTCGCCCGGCGCGGGCGGGGCGTGCGGCTCACGGACGCGGGCCGGCTGCTGGCCGAGCACGCGGCGCGCATCCTGTCGCAGGTGCAGCTCGCCCAGTCCGATCTTGAGGCGCAGCGCGGACAGGTGGCCGGCGAGCTGAGGCTGTCGGCGTTCCCGACGGCCGCGCGCGGGCTGTTCCCCACCGCTCTGGCCGCCCTGCGCGCCGAGCACGCCTGTCTGCGCGTCCGCTCCTGCGAGCTGGAGCCGGAGGACGGTATCCGGGCCGTGGTGCGCGGCGATCTCGATCTCGCGGTCGTGCTCGACTGGTACAACAAGCCGATGCCGCTGCCCGACGGCCTGGTCAAGGCCCCGATCCTGGACGACCCCGCCGATGTGGCGATGCCCGCCGGGCACCGGCTCGCCGACCGCGACGAGGTGGACCTCGGGGAGTTCGCCGAGGACGAGTGGATCACCTGGGGCGAGGGGGAGTTCTGCCACGAGTGGCTGATGTTCACCCTGCGCTCCCGGGGCGTCGAGCCGATCGTCGGGCATCGCGCGGGTGAGACGCACACCCAGCTCGGGCTGGTCGCCGCGGGCCTCGGGGTGTGCATCGCGCCGCTGCTCGGCCGGCACCCGATGCCCGAGGGCGTGGTGACCGTGCCGCTGCGGCAGCGGGTGCGGCGGCACGTCTACGTCGTGTGGCGCGCGGACGCCGACCGCCGGCCCTCGATCCGGGCCGCGGTGCGGGCGCTGCGGGCGGCGGGGGAGTGCGTGGCGCAGACGACTACAGCGACGCCGGCTTCCGGAAGTCCCACGACCTGACTGTCTCGGGGGCAAGCCGCAGCCACGCGTGCCGCCCGTCGTGCGGGAGTTCGTCGAGCCCGAAGTACATGCGTGCGAACAGCCGCTCCACGGCGGCGAGTTCGGGGTGCTCCCGGCCGGTGCGCGGCACCTCGTCCACGACGTCCACCCGGCCGGTCAGTTCGACACCGCGCAGCTCGTCGTAGTCGTGCCCGGCGTCGACGGTGACGGCCATGCGTGGGTCGCGGCGCAGGTCGGCCCAGCGCTTGCTGCGGGTGATCGAGTACAGCCACAGCGCGCTGCCGTCCCAGGCGAACCACAGCGGGCTGACGTGCGGGGCTCCGTCGGCGGACACGGTCGCGACCCGGCAGGTGCGTTCGGCGGCGAGGAAGGCGTCCGTCTCCTCGGCCGTCATCATGATCCGCCGGCCCCGGCGCTGGGTCACGGGCATGGGATTCCCTCCGGCCATGCGATTCCCTCCGCCCCACGCGGAGCTGACGATCAGTCAGAAGAGAGCATGGCTCGTCTTCCGCCCGCACGCAACGGCCGCTACTCTCGCCCGACCGGCCGCCCGTGACAAGGGGGAGTGGCATGCCGTCGTACGACGCACTGCGCGAGATCCTGGACCCCGCGGCGACCGCGCTGCTCACCGTCGAGTGCCAGCGGGGGGTGGTGGGGCCGGATGCGGCGCTCCCCGAACTCGCCCGCGAGGCACAGGCGTCGGGCGCCCTCGCCCGTGTCGCCCGGCTGGTGACCGCCGCCCGCGCCAGTGGCGTCCAGGTGATCCACGCCCTGGCCGAACGCCGTCCCGACGGACGGGGCGCGAACCGCAACGCGCGGCTGTTCCGGGTCGCCGAGCGCCTTCCCGTGCGCCAGCTCTCCGGCTCGACCGCGGTGCGCGTGGCCCCGCCGATCGAGGTGGCCGAGGAGGACTTCGTCGTACGGCGGCTGCACGGGCTGTCGCCGCTGCACGGCACCGAGGTCGACGCCCTGCTGCGCAACCTCGGCTGCCGCACGCTGATCGTCACCGGTGTCTCGGCCAACGTGGCCGTCCCCAACGCCGTCTTCGACGCGGTGAACCTCGGCTACACCGCCGTCGTCCCGACCGACGCGATCGCCGGGGTGCCCGCCGCGTACACGGCCGCGATGATCCGCAACACCCTCGCGCTGGTGGCCACCCTCGCCACCACCGACGACGTGCTGAGCGCCCTCAAGAGGCCCCGCCGGGGCTGATGTTCACGCCAGGGTGATGGTGTCGCCCTCGACCGTGATCTTCTCCGCGGGCAGCGGCCGGGTCGCCGGACCCTTCTTCACACTGCCGTCCGTCGCCGAGAACTCGCTCAGGTGACAGGGGCAGTGGATGATTCCGTCCGCGATCTCCTTCACCTGGCAGCCCTGATGGGTGCAGGTCGAGGAGAACGCCTTGAACTCGCCCGCCGTCGGCTGGGTCACCACCACCTTGACGTCCCCGAACACCTTGCCGCCGCCCTCGGGGATCTCCGACGTCCTGCCGAGCACGGTCCCCGCGCCCGTCTCGGTGCCTCCGCCGTCGCCGCTGCCGCCTCCGCCGTCGCCGGACCCGCAGGCGGTCAGTGCGACGGTGATCCCCGCCGCCCCGGCCGCCGCCATGACGGTGCGCCGGGCCGGACCCGTCGTGGGCTGAACCGATTCGCTGGCCATTGCCGTTCCCTTCACCTGTCGTCCCCTTGCTCCGTAAAGGGTTACGGCCCGCGCGGCGCCGTCGTTCAGCCGCCACGCGCGTCGTCACCCGAACGTACCGCCATGCCCGCCGGGGCGCGTCCCGGCGGGCATGAACGCCCCAGTAACCTGGGGCGATGCTCAAGGAAGTCATCGCGACCCGGTTCATCACGCCGCTGCGCGAGGGCGGCTCGCTGCCGGGGCTGGTCGAGGCCGACGACAGCGGGACCTACGTCCTGAAGTTCAGCGGCGCCGGACAGGGCCGCAAGACCCTCGTCGCCGAGGTCGTGGTGGGCGAACTGGCCCGCCGGCTCGGCTTCCGGATGCCCCGCCTGGTCACCGTCGAAGTGGACCCGCTCCTCGGCCTCGGCGAACCGGAGCAGCAGGTCCAGGACCTGCTGCGGTCCAGTTGCGGCACCAACCTCGGCATGGACTTCCTCTCCGGCGCCCTCGGCTTCGACCCGCTGGCCTTCACGGTCGACCCGCGCGAGGCGGGCCGGATCGTCTGGTTCGACGCGCTGGTGAACAACGTCGACCGGTCCTGGCGCAACCCCAACATGCTCATGTGGCAGGGCGAGCCGTGGCTGATCGACCACGGCGCGACCATGATCTGGCACCACAACTGGCCCGGCGCCCTGGCCTCCGCCGCCCGGCCCTACGACGCCTCCGACCACGCGCTCGCCTCCTTCGCCCCGGACGTGGCCGCGGCCGCCGCCGAACTGGCACCGGGGGTCACCGAGGAGCTGCTAGCCGAGGTGACGGCAGAGATCCCCGAGGTGTGGCTGGCCGACGAGCCCGGGTTCGACTCCGCCGACGCGCTGCGGCGGGCCTACACGGAGCCGCTCCTCGCCCGGGCGGCCGTGATTCACGAACGGATCGAGGGGATCAAGTGAGCGACACCCGCATCAACGTCGCAGGTCACATCACCGAGCGCCATTTCACCCGGGCCGGGCAGGGCGGCGACCGCGAGGTGTTCGAGTACGCCGTGCTGCGGGTCGTGCCGCGCATCGAACGCGGCGAGTGCGTCAACGCCGGCGTCCTGGTGTACTGCCGCGCCCGCGGCTACGTCGGCGCCCGCACCCATCTCGACGAGTCCCGTCTTCTCGCGCTCGACCCGAGGGCGGACGTGGCCGGTGTCCGTGCCGCGCTGCGCGCCGTGGAGGCCGTGTGCGGCGGGGGCGCGGGCGCCGGCCAGGCCGAGGCCGACGACGCGGGCCGGCGCTTCCGCTGGCTGGTCGCGCCGCGCTCCACCGTCGTCCAGCCCGGCCCCGTCCACACGGGCCTGACCATCGACCCCGCGGCCGAGGCCGAACGCCTGCTCGACCTCCTGGTGCGCTGACGGGCCCGCCCGAGGGCAGGGGCCCCGCGGCGCGGCGGGCGGGCGGGGGCGCGTGCACGGCGGGTAATGGATCACATGGGCCCGCGTGGCGTTGACACCGGATGCCAGGGCTTCTAGCGTCTCGACTGCTGAAGGTACTAAGCGGTCGCTCACCGCACGTCACGTCTCTCAAGGGCGAGGAGATCCAGCAATGTCCACCACTGAGCAGCGGGTCGCAGTAGTCACCGGTGCCGCGCGCGGCATCGGTGCGGCCACCGCCGTACGGCTCGCGGCCGAGGGTCGCGCGGTCGCCGTGATCGACCTCGACGAGGCCGCCTGCAAGGACACCGTCGAGAAGATCACCGCCGCGGGCGGCCGGGCCGTCGCGGTCGGCGCCGACGTCTCCGACGAGGCCCAGGTCGAGGCCGCGATCGCGCGCGTCGTCGAGGAACTCGGCGCGCCCACGATCCTCGTCAACAACGCGGGCGTCCTGCGCGACAACCTGCTGTTCAAGATGAGCGTCTCCGACTGGGACATCGTCATGAACGTGCACCTCAAGGGCTCGTTCCTGATGACCCGCGCGATCCAGAAGCACATGGTCGACGCCGGCTTCGGCCGCGTGGTCAACCTCTCCTCGTCCTCCGCGCTCGGCAACCGCGGCCAGGCCAACTACTCCGCCGCCAAGGCCGGTCTCCAGGGCTTCACCAAGACCCTCGCCAAGGAACTCGGCAAGTTCGGCATCACCGCCAACGCCGTCGCCCCGGGCTTCATCGCCACCGACATGACCGCTGCCACCGCCGAGCGTGTCGGCATGGGCTTCGAGGACTTCAAGGCCGCGGCCGCCACGATGATCCCCGTGGCGCGCGTCGGTGAGCCCGACGACATCGCCAACGCCGTCGCCTTCTTCACCGGCGAGGCGGCCGGATTCGTCTCCGGCCAGGTGCTGTACGTGGCCGGCGGCCCGCTCGACTAGCGATCAGGAACACGGACATGACTGAACTCCCCGCACTCTCCGGCAAGGTCGCCCTGATCACCGGCGGCAGCCGAGGCATCGGCTACGGCGTGGCCGAGGCCCTCATCGCCCGCGGCGACCGCGTCTGCATCACCGGCCGCAACGAGGACGCGCTGAAGGAGGCCGTCGACCGGCTCGGCGCCGACCGCGCCATCGGTGTCGCGGGCAAGGCGCACGACCTGGACCACCAGGCCCAGGCCGTCGAGCGCACCATGGAGGCCTTCGGCCGCGTCGACCATCTGGTCAACAACGCCGGTACGAACCCGGTGTTCGGCCCGATCGCCGACCTCGACCTCAACGTGGCCCGCAAGGTGTTCGAGACCAACGTGGTCTCGGCGCTGGGCTTCGCCCAGAAGACCTGGCACGCCTGGCAGAAGGACAACGGAGGCGCGATCGTCAACATCGCCTCGGTGGCCGGCCTCGCCCCCTCGCCCTTCATCGGCGCCTACGGCATCAGCAAGGCCGCGATGATCAACCTGACCGTGCAGCTCGCCCACGAGTTCGCGCCGAAGGTGCGGGTCAACGCCATCGCCCCGGCCGTGGTGAAGACCAAGTTCGCCGAGGCCCTGTACGAGGGCCGGGAGGTGGAGGCCGCCGCGGCCTACCCGCTGGGCCGCCTCGGTGTGCCGTCCGACATCGGCGGCGCGACCGCGTTCCTCACCTCTGAGCAGTCGGCGTGGGTCACCGGTCAGACGCTCGTCGTGGACGGCGGCATCTTCCTCAACGCGGGCGTCGCCTGAGGCGCCGACCGCACCGCTGTGTGACAGAGCCGGGCGCCGTTTCCCTCCGGACCGTCGAATGTGACGGATTCCGGTGGACGGAAACGGCGCCCGTGTCTCTACGGAAACGGCGCGAAACGAGTAGTAACGGCGCCGCCCAGAGTGATGACAACGTAGTCATCCTTGAATTGGTCAACTACGTTATGTTTGAGCGCTCCTACGGGCGCGAGCGCTGCGGTAGTGTCTGCCGACCCTTGGTATGGCAGATCGAGGAGCGTGCGCGTGTTCAACCGGAACCGATTCCTGCGGAGTATCGCGGCGATCGCGTCCATATCCCTGGCAACCGGATGCAGCCTGTTCTCCGACGGCGGCGGCGACGACCAGGGCCCGATCGTGGTGGGGACCACCAGCGCCCCCAGCACGTTGGATCCGGCCGCTTCCTGGGACGGCTCGTGGGAGCTGTTCCGCAACGTCTACCAGACGCTGCTCAGCTACTCCGAGGGCTCCACGGCGCCCGAGCCCGACGCGGCCGAGGAGTGCTCCTTCACGGACACCTCGAACACGACGTACAGCTGCGAACTGCGCGAGGGGCTGAAGTTCTCCGACGGCGGCAAGCTGGACGCCGAGGCCGTCAAGTACTCCGTCGACCGCATCCTCAAGATCAAGGCGGACACCGGGCCGTGGGGACTCCTCGGCAGCCTGGAGCGGGTCGAGACGCGGGGCGACCGCCAGGTGCTGTTCCACCTCAAGACCCCGGACGCCACCTTCCCGTTCGTGCTCGCCACCCCGGCACTGTCGATCGTCGACCCGGACGAGTACCCGGCGGACAAGCTGCGCGAGGACGACGGACACATCGACGGCTCGGGCCCCTACACGCTCGACTCGTACTCCGAGAACGACAAGGCCGTCCTGGTCCGCAACGAGCAGTACAAGGGCAGCGCCGAGCGCCGCAACAGCGCCGTGACGATCCGCTACTTCCAGGACTCGGCCTCCATGGTCAAGGCCCTGCGGGACAAGCGCATCGACGTCACCTACCGAGGCCTGGCCGCCGACGACGTCGTCTCCCTGCAGATCAAGAACGAGAGCGCCGGCCTCCAGCTCGTCGAGGGCAGCGGCATGGACATCAGCTACGTGGTGTTCAACCCCAAGGACGCGTGGGCGGGCAAGACGGCCGTACGCAAGGCCGTCGCGCAGATCGTCGACCGGGGAGCCATCGCGCACAAGATCTACAAGGACACCGTGGACCCGCTGTACTCCATGGTCCCCACCGGCCTGACCGGCCACACCACCGCCTACTTCGACACCTTCGGCGACCCCGACGCCGAGCAGGCCCGCAAGATCCTCGAAGAGGCCGGTATCACCGAGACCGTGCCGCTGACGTTCTGGTACACCACCGACCGCTACGGCTCCGAGACCGCCGTGGTCTTCAAGGAACTCAAGCGGCAGCTGGAGGCCTCCGGACTGTTCACGATCACCCTGAAGAGCCGGCCCTGGAAGACCTACGTCGCGGGCTACCAGAAGGGTGAGTACCAGGTCTTCGGCCGCGGCTGGTCCCCCGACTTCCCCGACCCGGACAACTTCATCGCCCCGTTCGTCGGCAACGAGAACGCCCTCGGCACGCCCTACCCGGCGACCGAGATCACCGGCACCCTGCTGCCGCGCTCGCGCCGCGAGAGCGACCGCGGACAGGTCGTTCGGGACTTCGAGGAGGCCCAGCGGCTCCTCGTCGAGGACGCGCGGCTGCTGCCGCTGTGGCAGGGCAAGCAGTACGTCGCCGCCAGCGAGGACATCTCCGGCGGGGCGCAGGCCCTCGACCCGTCGTCGATCATGATGATGTGGCAGCTGCACCGCAAGACGAGCTGGTAGACCGCCCGGCACCGGCCTTCGGGCCGGGCCGGGGCACCGGCGGGTGGGCGGTCCGGGCCCCGCTGTCAGTGGGCGCCTGTAGGTTCTGAGTTCTGCAAGTCCGGCAAACTCTGGAACCGACCGCACACCGTAAGGAAGTTGACGTGACCGACACCGCCATGCTGCCCGAGTCCTGGCGCGGGGTCCTGGGCGACGAGCTCCAGCAGCCCTACTTCAAGGAGCTGACGGAGTTCGTCGAGGAGGAGCGGGCGAACGGTCCCGTGTACCCGCCGCGCGAGGAGGTGTTCGCCGCGCTGGCGGCCACCCCCTTCGACGAGGTCAAGGTCCTGGTCCTCGGCCAGGACCCCTACCACGGCGAGGGCCAGGGCCACGGCCTGTGCTTCTCGGTGCGGCCGGGCGTGAAGACCCCGCCCTCCCTGCGGAACATCTACAAGGAGATGCAGGCGGAGCTCGGCCTGCCGATCCCGGACAACGGCTACCTCATGCCGTGGGCCGAGCAGGGCGTCCTGCTGCTCAACGCGGTGCTCACCGTCCGCGCCGGCGAGGCCAACTCGCACAAGGGCAAGGGCTGGGAGAAGTTCACCGACGCGGTGATCCGCGCGGTGGCCGGGCGGCCCGACCCGGCGGTGTTCGTGCTCTGGGGCAACTACGCCCAGAAGAAGCTCCCCCTGATCGACGAGTCCCGGCACGTCGTGGTGAAGGGCGCCCATCCCTCCCCGCTGTCCGCGAAGAAGTTCTTCGGCTCACAGCCCTTCACCCAGATCGACGAGGCCGTCGCCGCGCAGGGCCACGCCGCGATCGACTGGCGCATCCCGAACCTCGGCTGACCAGCCCCCGCCCCGGGCCGGTTCCGCGTCGGACCGCCCGGGGCGCCCCCAGCGTGCCGTACGGGCGCCGTACGGGCCCGCCTGGCCGGGATCGGGGTGCGCTGCCGTTAGCGTTCGAAGCGTCGAGCGTGTCCGGCGCGATCCGTGCGGAGCGGCGTCGGGACCTGGGAACCTGCGAAGGGCGGCCTGGTGGCGGAGCGACAGGAACAGGCGGCGCCGGACGCCGTGATGACCCGGATCGGCCAAGGGGTGATGCTGCATCACGCGGGCGACCGCGAGGAGGCCCGCGGGCGCTTCCTCACCCTGTGGGCCGAGATCGGCGAGGACGGCGACCCCCTGCACCGCTGCACCCTCGCCCACTACATGGCCGACACCCAGGACGACCCCGACGCGGAACTGGCCTGGGACCTGAGGGCGCTCACGGCGGCCGAGGAGCTGACGGACGACCGTCTGGCCGCCCACGAGGGCGCGCCCGCGGTCCGTGCCCTCTACCCCTCCCTGCATCTCAACCTGGCCGCCGACTACGTCCGACTCGACCGGCCCGACGCCGCCCGCACCCACCTGCGCCGCGCGCGCACCGCCGCGGAGTGTCTGGCCGACGACGGGTACGGGGACGGCGTCCGTGCGGCGATCGGCCGGCTGGAGCGACGGCTGGCCGAGGAGGGCGGGGAGGACCCGCCGGGGGAGCCGTGGGGGGCGCCGCGACAGCGGCCGTAGAGCGGCGGAGCGGAGCGCTCGGCCTGAGAAGGGGCGGCGGAGCGGAGCGCTCGGCCTGCGGCGGGCTTGAGTGCTCGGCCGACGGCGGCCGCAGGTGTGGCGATCTGGCGGTCGAGGGGCATTCAGCGTCCGGAGGCCTGCTCAGATTCAGCGTCCGTAGGCCTGCTCGCACACCCTCGCCTCCGGGCTGTCCGCGCGCCAGCCGCCGAACCTCCTGCCGAGCGCGCACACGTCGGCGTTCTCGCGGACGGACTTCGAGATGTCCGAGAGCTCCACGGGCGGCACGGCCGGGCGGGAGCGGCGGGGCTCGTGCGGGTGGGGCTGCGAGTGCGGCCGGCCCGGACCGTGGGCGCGCGGGGCCGCCGGGGGCCCGCCGGGTGCGTTCCGGGCCGTCGCGGGCGGCACTGCGGAAGGGCCGCGCGGTGCGGACGACGGGGGCGGCGTCGACGGCCGGCGCCGGCCGGCCAGCTCCAGCGCCTCACGGGCCGGGGCCTGGACGATCTGCGGCTCGGCCCGGCCGTCCGGGCGCGGCGGCGCCGGCTGGACCGGTGCCGCCGGGGGTCGGGGCGCCATGGGGCGCTGGACCGTCACACAGCCGGTGAGGGCCGAGACAGCCACGGTGACCAGGAGCGTTGCGGTGGTCGTCGTTCGATGCACTCGCGCCACTCTGGTGGGTCCGCCGCCCAGCGGGACGGCGGACAGGCACAGGATGCCCCGCACGGGTGATCTCCGCCCCCGTAAGGAGGGCGCGGGCACCTGCCGGGTGACGCGGGGTCAGAAGCCGGTGGACCCGTCGATCGTCTCGCGCAGCAGGTCGGCGTGGCCGTTGTGCCGGGCGTACTCCTCGATCATGTGGGTGTAGATCCAGCGCAGGCTGGGGACGTCGCCGTGCCGGGTGCGTCCCTCGGACAGGTCGTCGAGGCCGAACCCGGCCGCGTTGCTCCGCGCGACGGCGAGCTCGCCCTGCCAGGTGGCGTACGCCTCCTGCCAGGTGTCCGCCTCGGTGAGATGGAACTCGCCGTCCGGGTCCTCGTCGCTGAAGTAGATCGGCCCGGGGGAGTCGTTCGTCAGCACATGGCGGAACCAGATCCGCTCCACGTCCGCCATGTGCCGCACCAGCCCCATCAGGGTCAGGTCGGACGGCGGCACCGACGCCGTGCGCAACTGCTCGTCGGTGAGACCTTCGCACTTGCGTGCGAGGGTGCCGCGGTGGAAGTCCAGCCAGCCCTCCAGCATCGCGCGTTCGTCGGCAGCCGGGGCAGGCAGGTGTCGCATGCTCGTCATGCCTCCATGGTCACCCGGCCGGCCGCCCCTCCACCAGCCGTTTTCCCGGCCCCGGCGTGTCGTCGAGCCGGGCGCACCGCCGTATGCTGCCCGGGCAGGGCACGGCAGGCAAGCATCCAAGGAGTACTCCGTGAAGGTTGGCTGCATCGGGCTCGGTGACATCGCGCAGAAGGCGTATCTGCCGGTGCTCGGGGTGCAGCCCGGGATCGAGCTGCACCTCCAGACGCGCACCCCGGCCACCCTCGACCAGGTCGGCGACGGTCTGCACCTGCCCGCCGGGCAGCGGCACCGGGACCTCGACGCGCTGATCGCCGAGGGCCTCGACGCCGCGTTCGTGCACGCGCCCACGGCCGCGCACCCCGAGATCGTCACGCGGCTGCTGCGGGCGGGCGTACCGACGTACGTCGACAAGCCGCTCGCCTACGAACTCGCCGACTCCGAGCGGCTGGTCGCCCTCGCCGAGGAACGCGGTGTGTCGCTCGCGGTCGGCTTCAACCGGCGCTGCGCGCCCGCCTACGAGCAGTGCGCGGACCACCCGCGCGAGCTGATCCTGATGCAGAAGAACCGCGTCGGGCTGCCCGAGGAACCGCGCTCGATGATCCTCGACGACTTCATCCACGTCGTGGACACCCTGCGCTTCCTGGTGCCCGGCGAGGTCGACGACGTCACGGTACGCGCGCGCGTGCGGGACGAGCTGCTGCACCACGTCGTGCTCCAACTCGCCGGGGACGGCTTCACCGCGCTCGGCGTGATGAACCGGCTGAGCGGATCCAACGAGGAGATCCTCGAGGTCTCCGGGCAGGACACCAAGCGACAGGTGCTCAACCTCGCCGAGGTGATCGACCACAAGGGCCAGCCGACCGTGCGGCGGCGCGGCGACTGGGTGCCGGTGGCCCGTCAGCGCGGCATCGAGCAGGCGGTGCTGGGCTTCCTGGACGCCGTGCGCGAGGGCAGGGTGCTCAGCGCACGGGACGCGCTGGCCACTCACGAGCTGTGCGAGCGGGTCGTACACGCGGTTCAGGAGCGTTCCGGCGCGGCCTGAGCAGCGCCCTGACGATCTCCGCGCCGCACAGCGCCGTCAGCACCAGCAGGGCCGCGTACACCGGCCAGTCGCCGAAGCGGACGTACGGCGTGGTGCCGGAGGCCAGCGGCACGTCGTACACCCGGCCGGCGCTCGTGTCGGTGCCGAGCCACGAGCCGACCCGGCCGCCGTCCGGCCCGTACACGGCGGACACGCCGGTCAGCGTCGCGTGCACCATCGGGCGGCCGCTCTCGGCGGCGCGCAGCGCGGCCAGCGAGGCGTGCTGTCCGGGTGCCCAGCTCTGCTGGAACGTCGACGTGGCGGACTGGGCGATCAGCACCTGGGCGCCGTCCTCGGCGAGCTTGCGGCTCATGTCGGGGAAGGCGGACTCGAAGCAGACCATCGGGCCGACCCGCAGGCCGCCCACGTCCATGACGACCTGCTCCGTGCCGCGCCGCCGGTCCTCACCGGCCGCCTCGCCGACCGAGGTGGCCCAGCCGAGCACCGAACGGAAGGGCACGTACTCGCCGAAGGGCACCAGACGCATCTTGTCGTAGCGGCCGCCGGTGAGGCCGTCGGGGCCGAGAAGGACCGAGCTCTTGTAGATGCCGGGCCGGTCGGAGCGGCGCGCGTCCACGTTGACGAGTATGTCGGCGCCGGTCGCCCGGGACAGCGCCGCGATCCGGCGGGCCAGGTCGGGGCGGTCGCCCAGGTCGAAGCCGACGCTGCTCTCGCCCCATACGATCAGGTCGGGGTGCTGTCCGACGAGGGCCCGGGTGAGCTGCTCCTCGCGGTCGAAGCGGCGGGCGCCGCTGCCGTCGCCCTTGATCACACCGGGCTGGACCACGGCGATCCTGACCCGGCTCTCCACGTCCGGCCGGGGCGCCCACATCCAGGCGGCCGAGGTGGCGGCCGCCGTGGCGAGCAGTGCGGCGAGGGCGGGCAGCCGGGCCGCGCGGCTCACGACGAGGACGGCGACGGCCGTGTTCACCGCCACCAGCAGCAGGCTCAGCAGCCATACCCCGCCCACCGACGCCAGCCGCAGCGCGGGGGCCACCTGCCACTGGCTGGCGCCGAGCATGCCCCACGGCCCGCCCAGCCCCTGCCAGGAGCGCACCAGCTCCACCGCCAGCCAGGCCGAGGGCAGCACGAGCAGCGCTCCGGCGATCCGGCGCGGCCCCGGCGTGCCCGCCAGGAAACGGCGCACCAGCAGGCCCCAGGGGGCCCAGAGCGCGCCGAGCAGGGCCGCGATCACGAAGGTGAACACATGCAGGTTCGGCACCAGCCAGTGGTGCACCGCCAGCATGAAGCCGAAGCCGCCCGACCAGCCGTCGTACGCCGCTCTGCGGCCGGTCGGCGCGGTGCGGGCCAGCAGGATCCACGGCACCAGCGCCACGGGGGCGAACCACCACAGCGCGGGGGCCGGGAAGGCGAGCATGGGCAGCGCGCCGGCGAGCGCCGCCAGCAGCGACCGCCGCCACGGGGAGGTGAGCCAGTGCCCGAACGTCCTCATACGACGCCTCCCTACCCCGTGGGGCCTCCAGTGTCACGCGGCCGACGATCTCGGTACAGAGGGCGCTGCCGGAGCACCCCGCGCCGAGACCCGCACGGATCGGCTCAGTTGATCACAGGAGTCCCGGCGAGGTCCGGCAGGCGCCGCCATTTCTCCTGCACGACCACCTCGCGCAGCCGCCATCCGTCGTACGTGCGGACCAGCGCGAACGCGTACCGGCCGCCGCACACGAAGTCGGGGGCGGCCGCGCCGTCGCCGAGCGTGCTCATGGGGTTGATGTAGTCGGCCTGGACGCGGGCGGTGTCGCCGGTGTCGCGTTCCAGGACACCGAAGCGCACCCGCCGGTTGACGATCAGGTGCTGGCGCATCGGGAACATCCGCAGGGTCCGCGCCAGCCACCCGGCGATGTCCGCCGCGTGCCCCTCGATCCCGCCGGCCGACCGGTAGTCGGCCCGCCCGCCCGGGGCGAACAGCGCCCGGTACGCCTCCCAGTCGCCGTCGTCCACGGCCACCGCGTAGTCGGTGACCACCTCGTCCACGGCCATCCGGTCCATCACGGTCGCGAGCTCCACACGCTGCGTCATCGGCTCAGTGTCGGGGGTGACGGGCGCGGAGCCAAGGGGAGTGCGGCGGGATGTTCGGTGACGGCGGTGCGGCGCGAGGCCGGACAGCGGTGGTCCCACGGGCGCGCGGCGCGATATTCGGTGGCCCCGCGGGGCGCGCTGCGACGAGGCTGGGGCGGTGAACGAACGACAACCCGCCGGCGCGGGGGACACCGCGACGGAACCGGGATTCCAGGTCCGCGCCCGCCACACCGACACCACGATCACCGTCTACCAGGCCTACCGCCCCGGAATCGGCCGCCCGGCCGCCCGCGACGGCCGCTTCCCGTCCTCCTGGAAGCGGGACCGGATGACCTGGATCAAGCCGTCCTTCCTGTGGATGATGTACCGCTGCGGCTGGGGCGTGAAGGAGGGGCAGGAGACGGTCCTCGCCGTCGAGATCACCCGGGACGGCTTCGAGTGGGCGCTGCGCAACGCGTGCCTGTCGCACTACGTGCCCGGGCTGTACGCCGATCAGGCGGCGTGGAAGCGGCAGTTGCAGCGGTCGCCCGCGCGGGTGCAGTGGGATCCGGAGCGGGATCTGCGGCTGCGGCCGCTGCCCTACCGGTCGTTGCAGCTGGGCCTCGCGGGGGAGGCGACCGAGCGGTACGCGGACGAGTGGATCGTGGGGATCCGGGACGTCACGCCGCTGGCCACCGAGATCCATGACCTGGTGCGGGCCGGCGAACTGCGGGCCGCGGCCGCGCTGTTGCCGCGGGAGCGGCCGTACGAGCTGAGCGACGAGCTCGTCGGCCACCTGCGCGCGTGACGCCGGGGTCCGCGGCCGGTCAGGCCGCCTCCACCACCTCGCCGCGCACCGCTGCGGCCCACTCGACCACCAACAGCTCGTACTCCGAGCGCTGTTGAGCCGTCAGCTTACCGCCGGCACGTCTCCACAGCGCGCGGATCCGCTCGTTGACCTCGTGTGCGGAGGGCACGGAACCAAGGGCCTCGGAATCGGGGGACATGCGGCCAAGCCTAGGGGCAAGTACTGACACAGCGCTACCGGCCGGCTACGCGAACGGAGGGGATCAGCCACGGCCGTTGTCCGCTACTGACCTCCTGCTCAGTCCAGCGGTGGCGGTGACCCGGTCCTGGCCGGGTGTTTCGCGAAGCGGGCGGGGATCCGAGGGGCTTCGATTTAGCCGTTTTCGGGTGCGTGGCAGTCGTCCCCGACTGTGTCAGGTGCGGGGGGCTGGTCAGGCACCGATTTTCTTCAGCGCCTCGCGGACCGTGAGGGGCGCGAAGCGGGCGCGCTCGTGGGCGAGGAAGGCGCGGACGGCGCCGGGGTCGGTCTTGGCGTATTCGCGCAGGGCCCAGCCGATGGCCTTGCGGATGAAGAAGTCGGGATGGCCGGACTGGCGCAGACAGTAGGCGAAGAGGCGGTCGCGGTCGGTGCGTTCCTTGTAGCGGAGCTGGTGGAGCAGGGCGGTCCGGGCGATCCACAGATCGTCGTCGGTGATCCAGGCGTCCATGTCCGCGGTCAGCGCCGGGTCGGCCGCGACCAGCGTCCCGACCATGTGCGCGGCCAGCAGGTCGACGGTGTCCCACCAGGGGACGGTGACGATGAGATGCCGGACGACGGGGAGGAAGCCCGAGGAGCAGCGGCTCGCGTACCGGCGCAGGTAGTCGACGGCGAAGTAGTGGTACTCCCGTTCCGGCAGCTGCCAGCAGCGCAGGGCCACGGCCGTCAGGTCGGGCTCGGCGGGCCGGGCGGTGCCCTCCGTGACCGTGCGCGACAGACCGCGGCGCAGGGGGGTGGGCAGACCCAGGAAGGGGGCCGCGTCCTTCATGTACGCGCGCATGGCCGCCGCCCGCGCGGGGTCGGCGGCGCCGGGGTAGACGTCGGTGAGGCGTGCCAGCAGAGTGTCGGCCAGTGCGCTGTCCGGGACCGCGACGGGGCCGGTGCCTGTGGCGCTCATGAGACGAACCATACGGCGATCACACACGTTTGTCGGTTAGTGTCACCGGATGCCGCTCGATGCCACCACCCGTTCTGGGGGCACCGCCGTCGCAGCTCCCCTCGCCGTCCCGGAACCGGTCGCCGTCCCCGCGCCGGTGCCCGCCGCCGGCCTCGCGGGGCGCTGCACACGCCTGCTGCTCTCGCCCTGGTCCCGTTTCTCGCTGCTCGTGGCGTTGCTCGCGGGTGCTGTCGCGACCGTGCTGGTGTTCGAGCCGCAGCGGCTGCTGGCCGACGGATGGCCACCGCATCTCGGGGGTGCCGCGGCGGCGCTCGTCTTCGCGCTGGCGTACGGGCTGTGCACCGTCGCGTTCGTGCCCCGGCCTCTGCTGAACCTCGCCGCGGGCGCGCTGTTCGGCTCCCAGCTGGGGCTGGGCGCGGCCGTGGCGGGCACCGTGCTGGGGGCCGGGCTCTCCTTCGGTCTGGGGCGGGTCCTCGGCCAGGACGCGTTGCGCCCGCTGCTGCGGGGCCGGCTGCTGACGGCCGCGGACGGGCAGCTCAGCCGGCACGGGTTCCGCTCGATGCTGGCGGTACGGCTGTTCCCCGGGGTGCCGTTCCAGGCGGCGAACTACTGCGCCGCGATCTCCCGGATGGGCTGGCTGCCGTTCCTGCTGGCGACGGCGCTCGGGTCGGTCCCGAACACCGCCGCCTATGTCGTCGCGGGCGCCCGCGCCTCCACGCCGACCTCGCCCGCCTTCCTGATCGCGATGGCCTGCATCGCCGTACCGGCGCTGGTGGGCGCGGTGGTGGCCTGGCGCAAGCGGCACCACCTGCGCGGGTACTGAAGGGTCAGACGGCTTCCAGGACCATCGCGTTGGCCAGGCCGCCCGCCTCGCACATCGTCTGCAGCCCGTGACGGGCACCGCGCTCACGCAGGGCGTGCACGAGGGTGGTGGTCAGCCGGGTGCCGCTGGCACCGAGGGGATGGCCGAGGGTGATGGCGCCGCCGTGCACATTGACCTTGGCCAGGTCGGCGCCGGTCTCCTGCTGCCAGGCCAGGACGACGCTGGAGAAGGCCTCGTTGACCTCGAACAGGTCGATGTCGTCCAGGGACAGCCCGGCCCGGCGCAGCACCCTTTCCGTCGCCGGGATGACGCCGGTGAGCATCAGCAGTGGGTCGGAGCCGGTGACGGCGAAGCTGTGCAGCCGGGCCAGCGGGCGCAGGCCGAGGCGGGCCGCGGTCTCGCCGGAGGTGATCAGGACGGCCGAGGCGCCGTCGTTGACCGGGCTGGCGTTGCCCGCGGTGACGTTCCACTCGATCTGCGGGAACCGCTCGGCGAAGCCGGGGTCCAGGTAGGCGGGCCGCAGTCCGGCGAGGATCTCCGGGGTGGTCCCGGGACGTACGCACTCGTCGCGCGAGACGCCGTCCAGGGGTGCCACCTCGGCGTCGAAGAGGCCCTGCTCCCAGGCGGCCGCCGCACGCCCGTGCGAGGAGACGGCGAAGGCGTCCATCCGCTCCCGGGTCAGGGACCACTTGGCGGCGATCAGCTCGGCGCTGATGCCCTGTGGGACCAGGCCCTCGGGGTAGCGCCCGGCGACGCCCGGACCGAAGGGGTCGGTGCCGGGCGGCACGTTGGACCACATCGGCACCCGGCTCATCGACTCCACCCCGCAGGCGACGACCAGGTCGTACGCGCCGGAGATCACGCCCTGCGCGGCGAAGTGCACGGCCTGCTGCGAGGAGCCGCACTGGCGGTCGACAGTGGTCGCCGGGACCGTCTCGGGGAAGCCGGCCGACAGTACCGCGTACCGCGTGGTGTTCATGGCCTGCTCACCGACCTGGTCGACGGTGCCGCCGATCACGTCGTCGATCAGCGTGGGGTCGACACCGGAGCGCTCGACGAGGGTGCGCAGGGTGTGGGCGAGGAGTTCGACGGGGTGGACCTGGGCGAGGGAGCCGTCGGGCCTGCCCTTGCCGATGGGGGTGCGTACGGCTTCGACGATCACTGCGTCACGCATGTGCGGGGCCTCCTGTTCCTGTGAGGGCAGGGGCGGCCGGTCCGTGCTGCCGCGGTGCGGACCGACGACCGGCGCGATTACCGGTGCGTAGGAAGTCCGAGTAGGAAATCCGAGTAGGAAATCCGAACTCACCATAACGCTGTCAGTTGGAAAATCAAACCCACCTTGGTTTGAAAATCAAACCCTCCCCTAGACTGGGGCGCATGGCCGCCACCAAGGACCCGCGCCCCTGCTCGATCGCCGACGCTCTCGCGCTCGTCGGCGAGAAGTACTCCCTGCTCGTGCTCCGTGAGGTCTGCCTGGGCAACGGGCGCTTCGACCAGCTGGCACGCAACATCGGCGCCCCGCGCGACGTGCTGGCCACCCGCCTGCGCCGCCTGGTGGACGCCGGCGTCCTCACCAAGCGCGTCTACAGCGAGCGCCCGCAGCGCTTCGAGTACCGGGCGACACCGGCCGGGCTGGAGCTGGAGCCGGTCCTGATGACCCTCAAGGAGTGGGGCGACCGCCATCTGCGCGCGGACGGCGACCGCCCGATGGTGATCGAGCACGACTGCGGCAACGAACTTGTCCCCGTCGTCACCTGCCGCGCCTGCGGCGGCGAGGTCCGGCACGAGGACCTCACGGCCCACCCGCAGAGCCCCGGCTGGACCGTGTCCGGCCCTACAGCGGCCTGAACCCGTGCAGAAAGCCGCGCACCGCCCGCGCGAAGCCCTCCGGCGCCTCCAGATTGCTCATATGGCCCACGCCGGGCAGCACCACGAGCCGCGCCCCGTCGATCGCGTCCCGGAACGCCCGCGCCACGCCCAGCGGTGACCGCGTGTCCCGCTCGCCCCAGACCAGCAGCGTGGGCACGGCGATCTCCGGGAACAGGTCGCGCTGGTCGGCCTCGGCCATCATGAACAACTGCGCGCCCATGGTCGCGGGGCGCACGTCCCGCGCCATGGCGTCGAGCAGCGGCACGAACGCGGCGGGCGGGTCGCCCGCGAACAGCCCCGGCAGCGTCGGATCGAACTCCTCCCCCTCCGCCGCGAGCATCCGCCGCACGCCCTCGACCCGGGCCGCGACCTCCTCCGGCGGAAGCGATCCCTTCCAGCCCGCGTACGTGTCCACCAGGATCAGCGTCCGCACGAGCTCCGGGTGGTGCCGGTACAGCTCCAGGACGACCGTGCCGCCCCACGACAACCCGGCGACATGGGCCGGGCCGAGCCCGACGTCCTCGATCACCGCGGCGAGGCAGTGGGCGAAGTCGGCGAGGGTGAAGTCCGGCGGCAGATCCGAGGACCGGCCGGCGCCGGGCTCGTCCCAGGCCACGACCGTGAACTCGGCGGCCAGACCCTCGGACTGGGGCCGCCACATCCGTCCGTCTACGCCCGCTCCGTGCACCAGAACCAGGGGCGGACCGTGCCCCGAACAGGTGTACGCGACATCGACGCCGTGCGCCCGCACCGTGGCCATATCACCAGGTTAGGCACGTGGGGCACCACCGTCCCGGCGACGGCCTCCCGTCACCCGCCTTCGTACACCTCCAGCCGTCCCTACATCCCGAACCGCCCCCGCTCCGAAGGGGACCGGGCGCCGTACGGCCGCCTCGGACAGGTGCGACGTCGCCGCGCTCCGGCCCGTCGAGCTGCTCACCCGTGGCCACTGCCGCCGCCCGCCCCCTGCCGCCACGGCCCCCGCCACTCGGCGATCCGGGGCCGAAGAGCGGGGCGGGCGGCGGCTCCCGGCCCCCTGGGGCGCGCAGCGCCCGTAGCCGTCCGAGCGAGGTACGGGCGCGCGCGAGCCGGGCCCGCTCGCCCTCGGGCGCGTCGGCCGCGATCGCGGTCACGCGCGCGTACTCCGCCGGGCCGGCGAGACACAGCGGCGGCAGGGTCGTGAGCGTCAACACCCCGGCCCGTTCGTCCGACGATCATCTCGACGGCCCTGCGTCATGGCCCTTCACCCAAGGGCGCTACGCTGCCCCTCAACACACCAGACCCGCGCGCGGGCTCGGCGTGTCCGACGCCCGCAGCACGATCGGCACTTGGACTCCGTAACTTCATGTCTTGGTTCGAATCACTCATCCTCGGACTCGTCCAGGGGCTGACCGAGTTCCTTCCCGTCTCCTCCAGCGCGCATCTGCGGCTGACCGCGGCCTTCTCCGGCTGGGAGGACCCGGGCGCGGCCTTCACGGCGATCACCCAGATCGGCACGGAGGCGGCGGTGCTGATCTACTTCCGCAA
The DNA here is from genome assembly GCF_040612135.1 of Streptomyces sp. NPDC006458. Classification (NCBI taxonomy): domain Bacteria; kingdom Bacillati; phylum Actinomycetota; class Actinomycetes; order Kitasatosporales; family Streptomycetaceae; genus Streptomyces; species Streptomyces sp. NPDC006458. The sequence goes on from NZ_JBEXPR010000012.1 coordinate 57,011, forward strand.
GGACATCGGCCGCATCCTGGCGGCGTGGTCCAAGTCGCTGTTCGACAAGGCGTGGCGCAAGGACCATGACGCCCAGATGGGCTGGCTGGTGATCGTCGGCTCGATCCCGATCGGTGTGCTGGGCGTCACGCTGAAGGACCAGATCGAGGGCCCCTTCCGTGATCTGCGGGTCACCGCCACGATGCTGATCGTCGTCGGCATCGTCATCGGCGTCGCCGACCGGCTGGCCGCGCGCGATGAGGCCGGCGGCAAGCACCGGGCCGCGCGGCCCCGCAAGACCCTGACGGACCTCGGTGTCCGCGACGGCCTGATCTTCGGCCTCTGCCAGGCCTGCGCCCTCATCCCCGGTGTCTCCCGCTCCGGCGCCACCATCAGCGGCGGCCTCTTCATGGGCTACCAGCGCGAGGCCGCGGCCCGCTACTCCTTCCTGCTCGCCATCCCCGCGGTGCTCGCGTCGGGCATGTTCGAGCTGAAGGACGCGATGGGGAGCGACCATGTCAGCTGGGGTCCGACGATCTTCGCCACGATCATCGCCTTCGCCACCGGGTACGCGGTGATCGCCTGGTTTATGAAGTACATCTCCACCAAGAGCTTCATGCCCTTCGTCTGGTACCGCATCGTCCTCGGCATCATCCTGGTCGCCCTGGTCACCATGGGCGTCCTGAGCCCGCACGCCGCGGAGTCGGCGGGCTAGTGCCCCAACGGGCGACGTTCGCCCCGTCGCGCAGACCTCGCCTGCCGGGGCACTGGTGCCCGGCACCGCTCCTGTCTCCCGAAGCCTCCCGCGGCACCTGCCGCGGGAGGCTTCGGCGTTGTGTGCCTCCGCGTGGTGTCCTGGCTCGCCCGCGCGGGTGGGGCCGGAAAACCGTTCGACGCCGGACGCCGGTTCGGCGATGATCGACGACATGTTCCGGCACGCCTTCCTTCTCGCAGCATCCGCAGTCGCGGATGCGCCGAAGGCTGCCGTCGAGATCTTCCTGGCCGCTGTCGACGGCGCCCGAAGCTGACCCTCTCCGGACAGTCCGGCGGACCCCGCAGGGGGAGGGTCGGCCCGTCCCGGGGTCCCGCTTCCTTCGCACAGCTTCGAGGTAGAGCCATGCCCAAGACGGCGTACGTCCGTACCAAACCGCATCTGAACATCGGCACCATGGGCCATGTCGACCACGGCAAGACCACCCTGACCGCCGCCATCACCAAGGTCCTCGCCGACCGCGGGCCCGGCACCTTCGTGCCGTTCGACCGGATCGACCGGGCCCCCGAGGAGGCGGCGCGGGGCATCACGATCAACATCGCGCACGTCGAGTACGAGACCGGCACCCGGCACTACGCGCACGTCGACATGCCCGGTCACGCCGACTATGTCAAGAACATGGTCACCGGCGCCGCGCAGCTCGACGGGGCGATCCTCGTCGTCTCCGCGCTCGACGGGATCATGCCGCAGACCGCCGAACACGTGCTGCTCGCCCGGCAGGTGGGCGTGAACCACATCGTGGTCGCGCTCAACAAGGCCGACGTCGTGGGCGACGGCGAGGACGCGGTGCTGGCCGACCTGGTCGAGCTGGAGGTCCGCGAACTGCTGACCACGCACGGCTACGGCGGTGACGCCGTGCCCGTCGTACGGGTCTCGGGGCTGAAGGCCCTGGAGGGCGACCCGCGCTGGACGGCGTCGATCGAGGCGCTGCTCGACGCCGTGGACACCTATGTGCCCATGCCCGAGCGGTATCTGGACGCGCCGATCCTGCTGCCCGTCGAGAACGTCCTCACCATCACCGGCCGGGGCACCGTGGTGACCGGCGCCGTCGAGCGCGGCGTGGTCCGGGTCGGCGACCGGGTGGAGGTGCTCGGTGCCGGTGTCGAGTCCGTCGTCACCGGGCTGGAGACCTTCGGCAAGCCCATGGACGAGGCGCAGGCGGGCGACAACGTGGCGCTGCTGCTGCGGGGTGTGCCCCGGGACGCGGTACGCCGCGGGCATGTCGTCGCCGCGCCGGGCAGCGTGCTGCCGAGCGGCCGCTTCCAGGCCCAGGTGTACGTCCTGTCGGCGCGGGAGGGCGGCCGTACGACGCCGGTCGCGAGCGGGTACCGGCCGCAGTTCTACATCCGCACCGCGGACGTGGTCGGGAACGTCGACCTCGGCGAACTCGCGGTCGCGCGGCCCGGGGACACCGTCTCCATGACGGTCGAGCTCGGCCGTGACGTGCCGCTGGAGCCGGGCCTCGGCTTCGCGATCCGCGAGGGCGGCCGGACCGTGGGGGCCGGGACGGTGACGGCCGTTCTGTGAGGGTGCCCGGTGTGCGTGGGGGACCGCGGGCCGTGTGGGGCTGGTCCCGCGGTTCCCCGCGCTGCTGAGGGGCGCGCACCGCAGGCAGAATGGGGCGGTGAGCGAAGCCCTCCCCGTCTCCCGCGCCGTCGACCACGGCACCGCCAAGCTGATGCCCGACGTCGACCGTGAGCGTGCCTGGCTGCTCACGGTCGACGGGGCGCCCCAGTCCTACGTGGACCTGGACGAGCCGACGTATCTGGAGTTCGAGTACGCGCGGCGGCTGGGGCATGTGCTGGACACCCTCGCGCCGGCCGGGCGGGCGCTGGACGTCCTGCATCTCGGGGGAGGGGCGTTCACGCTGCCCCGGTACCTCGCGGCGACCCGGCCGGGCTCGCGGCAGGACGTGGTCGAGGCCGACCGGGCGCTGCTGGACCTGGTGGCGGAGCATCTGCCGCTGCCACGGGACGCCGGTGTCACCGCGCATCCGGCGGACGCGCGGGCCTGGCTGGCCGATGCCCCGGCGGACTCCGCCGACGTGATCGTCGCCGACGTGTTCGGCGGCTCACGCGTCCCCGCCCATCTGACCTGTCTCGGATACGCCCGCGAGGCCGAGCGGGTGCTGCGCAAGGGCGGCGTCTATCTGGCCAACCTGGCCGACGGGGCGCCGTTCGGGTTCCTGCGCTCCCAGCTGGCCACGTTCGGCGCCGTGTTCGAGGAGCTGGTGATGATCGCCGAGCCCGGCGTGCTGCGCGGGCGGCGGTTCGGCAACGCGGTGCTCGTCGCCGCGCACGAGCCCCTCGACACAGCCGCCCTGGCCCGGCTCACCGCGGCCGACGCCTTCCCGGCACGGGTCGAACAGGGGGCCGCGCTACGGCAGTTCGTCGGGGACGCGCGACCGGTCAGGGACGAGGACGCGGTGCCCTCACCCGAGCCCCCCGACGGGGCGTTCGGCATCGGCTGAGCCGTTCGCGGCCTCGACCGGCGGTCCTGCCATGACCTCCTTCGTACGACGGCGCAGCCGGCGCACGTCCGGTACGAGCAGGACCAGCGCCGTGACCGTGAAGATCGACACGGCGCAGCCCCACAGCGCCTCGGTGCGCCCGAAGGCCTCCTCCGCCGGACCGGCCAGCGCCGTCGCCAGCGGCATCAGCGCGACCGAGCCGAACCAGTCGTAGGCCGAGACGCGGGATAGCTTGTTCTCGGGTATCTCCTGGTGCAGCGCGGTCATCCAGGAGACGCCGAAGACCTCCAGGGTCACGCCCGTCAGGAACATCACCGCGCACAGCACCCCGATCGGCACGGGCACGGCCAGCGCGGCGGAGGGCAGGGCGAGCGGGAAGACGCACAGGGTGCCCGCGAGGAGCAGTCTGCGCGGCTTCCAGCGGGTCATCAGCAGCGCGCCGGCCACCGTGCCCGCCCCGAAGAAGCCCAGCGCCAGGCCCCAGGGGCCGGCCCCGCCGAGATGGTCGCGGGCGACGAGGGGGCCGTAGACCGCGTCGGCGGCGCCGACGACCGCGTTGGCGATCGAGAACTGCACGACGATGCCCCACAGCCAGGGCCGTCCGATGAACTCCTGCCAGCCCTCCCGCAGATCGGCCAGCAGTCCGCCGCCTGCCTCGCGCGGCGGGATGTGGCTGACGTCGAGGAAGGAGCGCATCGCCCCGGCCACCGCGAACGCTGCGGCGTCCGCCGCCAGCACCCAGCCGGGGCCGAGCGCGGCGACCATCGCACCGCCCAGCGCGGCGCCGCCGACCGCCGCCCCCTGCATCGCCATCCGGAACACGGCGAACGCCCGGCTCACCTGCTCCCCGGACACCGAGGACATCAGCATGCCCTCGGCCGCGGGGCTGAAGAACGCCTGCCCGGTGCCGCCGAGGGCGGTGAGCAGCATCATCTGCCACAACTGCGGCTCACCGGCCAGCACCAGCAGTGCGAACAGGCCCTGGGAGACACAGTTGAGGGCGTTGGCCGCGACCATCACCCGGTGCCGGGGGACCCGGTCCGCGACCGCGCCGCCGATCAGCAGGAACAGCACCAGCGGCAGGGTGCGGGCGCCTGCCACCAGGCCGACGTCGCCACCGTCGCCGCCGTTCTCCAGGACGGCGAACGCGGCGGCGATCAGCGCGCCGTGGCTGCCGAGGTTGGTGACGAAGGCGGCCGCGGTCAGCAGGCTGTAGTTGCGTCCGGCCCAGTCGGGTCTGTGCAGGCGGCGGCCGGGGCGGGGGGAGGCGGCGGAGTTCACCGGCCGACTATCCCCGCCCCGGCCCGCGTTTGCCAAACCGATTGTCGAATGATCCACGGCCTGGGCGGTCCGGTCCGGGCCGGTCCGGGCCGGTCGGGGCGGACCAACCGTCACATCGGCCGCGGCGGATTCCCGTCAGCAGTGGCGGGCGGACTCCTGTCACCGCCCACGGGCGGACTGCCTCTCACCGTCCACGGGCGGACTCTCGGCACCCACCCACGGGGGGAACCCGTCACCCGCCACGGGCGGGAACCCGTCACCGTCCACGGGCGGGAACCCGTCACCGTCCACGGGCGGGAACCCGTCCCGTCCACGGCGGTCACTGGAGGCGGGCCGGACTCCCGTCTCCGTCCACGGCGGGAACCCGTCACCGGCGGCGGGCCGGACTCCCGCCAGGCGGCGGCGGATTTCCCGTCACCGGAGGCGGGCGGACGCTCGTCACCTGCGAGGCGCCGAGCCGGACTCTGGTCACCGGCCAGGGCGGAAACCCTCACTCGCGCCAGGGCGGAAACCCTCACTGGCGCCACGGCGGAAACCCTCACCGGCGCCACGGCGGAAACTGTCACCGGCCACGGCGGACTCCCGGCAGTCGCCCGCCCGTCGATCCCACCGACCGCCACCGGCCCGGCCGGGTCAGCTCCCCGTCGCGTCGCCGTGCAGGCGGACCGTGCTGAGGATCTTCATGATGGTCTCCTTCGGCACCTCGCCCTTCACACCCTTGGCGCCGTAGAAGTTCCAGGCCACGAAGGCGCCGTCGGCGTTCTTGAAGCCGAAGGTGACGGCCTTGCCGTCGCTGGCGCACTTGCCCTTCTGCGGGGTGTTCGTGGACTGCGCCCACGCCAGGCTGCCCTTGATGCCGGAGGCGGTGGTGTAGGCCTCGGCCTTCTTGTCGACGGTGAGGCTCTTCTTGTCGGGCTGGGTGTAACCGCCGTAGACCCACCACGGGACCTGGTTGACCGCGACCTCGTCGGTGTTCTTGGCGCCGTCGGCGCCCTTGCTGCCGACCGCGGCCAGGGCCGTGTCCTCGGTGCGGCCGTCCTTGTTGTCGTCGGTCGTGCACCACTTGGACTTGTAGAAGGCGGGCGCCGACATCACGATCAGCGGCTTGGCCGAGTCGGACTTGTCGTCCTCGAAGCCGATGGTCAGGGTCGGGGACTCGACCTCCCAGTCGGCCGGCACGTCGAAGGCGATGCCCCACTTGGGGTTCACCACGACCTTCCAGCCCGCGACGGTCGGCTCCAGGGTCTCGTTGCCGCGCGGGTTGTCGTCCGACCCGCTCTCGGTGGCGGTGGGCTCGGCGGACCCGGTCGGCGACGGGCTGGTCGTCTTCTTGTCCTTGTCGCCGCCGTCCGCGGTGTCGTCCTTGTCGCCGCCGAGGACCAGGAAGCCGGTCACCGCGGCCGTCGCCACCACGGCCGCCGCCGCGATGATCGCCACCAGCTTGGTCCGGTTCCCGCCACCGCCGCCCCCGCCGGGCTGCGGCTGGGGCATGCCGACCGTCTGGGGCGTGCCCCACTGCGGCTGCTGCGCGTACGGGTTGGGCTGCTGGTAGCCGGGCTGCTGATACGGATTCGGCTGCTGGTACCCCGGCTGCTGGTACGGGTTGTTCGTCTGCGGGTTCTGCTCGCCCCCGGGCGGCTGCTCTCCTGGCCACATGTGCCGTAACCCTAGTGCCGCCCCGGACACGATTCGGTCACTGCCCCTTGTCAGGGACGTACCAACAGGGAGAACGGCGGCGCGGCGCCGCGCGGGGACGCCGGACGGGGGCGGCGGGGCCTGTGCCGGGTATCTGGCCGAAAGAGAGGCGTAGGCGACACCCGAGGCGTCTGGCCACCTCGGCTACTCGTGGGTAACATCCTCGTCATGAGCGCAGATCAGATGTCCATCGGCGAGCTGCTCGCCGCCACAGTGCCGATGGTTCGCACCCTGAACCTCGAATACCTGGAGACCACTCCGGAGAAGGCTGTGCTGGCCCTGCCGGACCAGAGCGAGTACCGCAACCACGTCGGTGGTCCGCACGCGGGCGCGATGTTCACCCTCGGCGAGTCGGCGAGCGGCGCGATCGTGCTCGCGGCCTTCGGTGACCAGCTCTCCCGCGCGGTGCCGCTCCCGGTGACCGCCGAGATCGCCTTCAAGAAGATCGCGCTCGGCCCGGTCAGGGCCACCGCCACGCTCGGCCGCCCCATAGCCGACGTCGTCGCGGAGCTCGACGAGGGCAAGCGGCCCGAGTTCCCGGTGACCGTCGCCATCCAGCGCGAGGACGGTGCCGTGACGAGTGAGATGACCGTCGTGTGGACGCTGCGGCCCAACGGCTGAGCGACAAGCGGCTCAGCGGCGCCCGTCGAGCCACACGGGCTGACGGTCGCCGGCTGAGCGACGGCGGCTGAGCGGCACCCGTACAAGGCCCCGGCCCTTGGGCGAATTCCAGGGCCCTTCGCCGTTCCCGGGGGCGTCAGGGCGTCAGGGCGCCGTCCGTATGGACACGACTCGACGCCGTCCCTGGATTTCCCGCCGACGGCGGTGTCTGACGGGTCGTCATGCGGGCTGTGCAGCACAGTGGGTCCACGGGGTGAACGCGGCCCGGCCGCCGGGCGCACCCCGCGGTTCACATGTCGTGCCAGCTCACCGAAGGAGTGACGGCCCATGTCCGACACCGTTCCCCGGCGATCCGCCCTGCGTCTGGTGAGTGTGGCCATCGCCGTGGCCGCCGCGGCCACCGTCGGCGGATTCACCCCGGCGCGCGCGGCCGGGCGCGACAAGGGCGCCGGTCCCCGCGTCGAGGCCCTTCTCGCCGCTCTCACCCTCGACGAGAAGATCTCCCTCCTGCACGGCGCCCCCGATCCCGCCTCCCTCGGCCAGGCGGGATACGTCCCCGGCGTGCCCCGACTCGGCATCCCTCCGCTGCGGCTGGCCGACGGCCCGGCCGGCGTCCGCGTCACCCTCCCCCACGCTCGGACGGACTCGCGCGGAGGGACCCCCGTCGCCACCGCGCTGCCCGCCCCCGTCCTGCTCGCCTCCGCCTTCGACCCCGAACTGGCCCGCCGCTACGGCCAGGTCATCGGCCGCGAGGGCCGCGCGCTCGGCCAGGACGTACTGCTCTCCCCGATGGTCAACCTCATCCGCACCCCCTACGCGGGCCGCAACTTCGAGACCTTCTCCGAGGACCCGCTGCTCTCCTGCGACCTGGTCGCCGCCGAGATCGAGGGCATCCAGGGCGAGGGTCTCGTCGCCACCGTCAAGCACTACGCGCTCAACAACCAGGAGAAGGACCGCGACTCCGTAGACGTACGCGTCGACGAGCGCACCCTGCACGAGGTCGAGCTGCGTGGCTTCGAGGCCGCCGTCGCCGCCGGAACCGGCGCGGTCATGGGCGCGTACAACAAGGTCGGCGGCACGTTCGCCTGCGAGAACGAGGAACTGCTCAGCGACATCCTGCGCGACCGCTGGGGGTTCGACGGCTGGGTGATGACCGACTGGTTCGCCGCGCACAGCACGGTCAGGGCCCTCACCGCCGGGCTGGACATGGAGATGCCTGACGGACGGCACTTCGGTGCCGCGCTGAAGTCGGCGGTGCGGGGCGGCAGCGTGCCCGAGCGGTACGTCGACCGGGCGGTGCGCCGACTGCTGTCGGTGCTGGACCGCTTCGGCCTGCTCGACAGCGAGCGGCCCCCGCGCCCCGACCGCGACCCGGAGGCGGGCGCGGCCCTCGCCCGGGAGGTGGCCGAGGCGGGCGCCACGCTGCTGCGCAACGAGCACGGCACCCTGCCGCTGACCGACGGCGACATCGCGGTGATCGGCCCGACCGGCGCGACCCCCTTCGTCAGCGGCGGCGGCAGCGCCCATGTGGTCCCGGATCACGCGGCGAGCCCCCTCGACGCCCTGCGCGCCCGAGCCGGACAAGGCACCCGTGTCACCTACGCCCTCGGCGAGGACCTCTTCGGCAAGCCCGTCCCCGCCGGTGCCCTCGCTCCCGCTCTCGCCACCGAGGGTCAGGGCGTCGACGCCGGGACGACCTGGAGCTACGACGGCACGCTCACGCTCGACGAACCGGACGAGTGGACCTTCGTCCTGCACTGCTCGGGCCCGCCCAACGGCCGCCCCAAGGTCCTCGTCGACGGCGAGGAGCTCTTCCCGCTCGCGTCCGGCTGGGGCGAGTACCTGCTGGGCGGCCTGGTCACGACCGCCCCCGACGGCCTCGCCGTACGCCGCCGCACCCTCGCCCTGGACGCCGGAGCGCACCGCCTGCGGATCACCGCCGAGGGCGGCGCCGACGGACTGCTGTTCCGGCTGCGCCGCATCACGGGCGCGACCCGCGCCGCCGACCTGGCCGAGGCGGTCACGGCCGCGCGCGCGGCCCGCCATGTCGTGCTGTTCGCCTACGAGGACGCCTCCGAGGGACTGGATCGCACCACCATCGCCCTCCCCGGCGGGCAGGCACGCCTGGTCGAGGCCGTCACCGCGGCCAACCCGCGCACCACGGTCGTCCTCAACACCTCCTCCGCGACGGCGATGCCGTGGCTGGAGCGCACCGGAGCCGTGCTCCAGATGTACTACCCGGGCCAGGAGGGCGCGGCCGCCACCGCGGCCGTCCTGTTCGGCGACCGCGACCCCGGCGGCCGGCTCACCCAGACCTTCCCGGCCGACGACGACAGCCACCCCGTCGCCGGGGACCCCCGCCGCTACCCGGGCGTGGACGGAGTCGAGGAGTACGCGGAGGGCGTCCGCATCGGCCACCGCTGGTACGACGCCCAGGACGTCCGCCCACTCTTCCCCTTCGGGCACGGGCTCTCCTACACGTCCTTCTCCTGCGCGGACCTGTCGGTGCGCCGGGCCCGGGGCGGGCTGGCCGTGTCCTTCACCGTGCACAACACCGGCGAACGCGACGGCGTGGCCGTGCCGCAGGTGTACCTCGGACCGTCGCCCGACCTGGCGCTCGACCAGCCGGTGCGGGTGCTGGCCGGGTACCGCAGGCTCGCGCTGCGGGCGGGGGAGCGGCGGCGGGTCACCGTGCGGGTCGCCGCCCGCACCCTGTGCTCCTGGGACACCGGCCGCCACGACTGGATCCTCGGCACCGGTCGCCGCACCGTCTGGCTCGGCGCCTCCTCGCGCGACCTGCCCCTGAGCACGAGCGTGGAGGTGCGCACAACCATCGGGGCCTCCGGGACGTCACACTGACTGGGTAGGCTTCGCGGCGTGTGCCGCCGCCGGGCGCACGAAGAGACGCAGTGGTCTGCGCAGATCTGGGAGGTAGGGGCGTTGCACGTCCAGGAATGGCTCGACACGGTGCCCCCGCTCGCCATCTATCTGCTGGTGGGCGTCGTCATCGGCCTGGAAAGCCTGGGCATCCCGCTGCCGGGCGAGATCATCCTGGTCTCCTCGGCGCTGCTCGCCTCGCAGCACGGTGAGATCGACCCGTTCATCCTGGGCGCGTGCGCGACTGTCGGCGCGATCGTCGGCGACTCCATCGGCTACGCGATCGGCCGCAAGGGCGGGCGGCCGCTGCTGGCCTGGCTCGGCGGGAAGTTCCCCAAGCACTTCAGCGAGGGCCATATCGCGACCGCCGAGCGCTCCTTCCAGAAGTGGGGCATGTGGGCCGTCTTCTTCGGCCGCTTCATCGCCCTGCTGCGCATCTTCGCGGGCCCCCTCGCGGGCGTGCTGCACATGCCGTACTGGAAGTTCCTCGTCGCCAACGTCCTCGGCGGCATCCTCTGGGCCGGTGGCACCACGGCCGTGATCTACTACGTCGGCGTGGTCGCCGAGTCCTGGCTCAAGCGCTTCTCCTGGCTCGGCCTGGTCGTCGCCGTCCTCATCGGCCTCACCTCCATGCTGATTCTCAAGCGCAAGGCCAAGAAGGCAACGGCAGAACAGACCCCCGACCCGGTCCCCGCCGTCGACTGAGCCCACCCAGAGGCCGGCCCCTTGTCACCGCCGTCGACTGAGCCCACCCCAGGGGCGCGGGGAACCGCGCGACCAGCCCACGACGCCGGAAAGCCGAGAACGTACCCAAGGGGGGCGCGGGGAACGGCGCGACGAGCCCACGCGGGCGGACGGACAGACGCGGACGGACAGACAGTCACGGCAGGCCGCGAGCCACGCGCCGGGAAGCCACCCACGCACGCGGCCAGGGACGCGGGAGACCCGCGTCCCACTCACCCCCCGTGAACCTCCCCGTGCGCCTTCCCCAACTCCGCGTACATCACCCCGTTCAGCGTGACCCCCTGCCGCTCCTCCTCCGACAACTCACGCCGCACCTTCGCCGGCACCCCGGCGACAAGCGACCCCGGCGGCACGACCATCCCCTGCGGCACCAACGCCTGCGCGGCCACCAGAGACCCCGTCCCGATCACCGCCCCGTTGAGCACGGTCGCCCCCATCCCGATCAGACAGTCGTCCTCGACCGTCGCCCCGTGCACCACCGCGTTGTGCCCGATGGACACCCGCTCACCGACGCTCACCGGGAACCCGGGGTCGGCATGCAGCGTGCAGTTGTCCTGCACATTGCTGCTCGCGCCGACGGAGATCCGCTCGACGTCACCCCGTAGTACGGCCCCGTACCAGACACTGGCCCCCGCCCCGAGCGTCACGTCCCCGATCACCGAGGCCGTGGGCGCGACGAAGGCGTCCTCGTCGATCTTCGGCTCCTTGCCGCCGACGCCGGTGATCAGCGCGCGGTGCTCCATGTCGGCCTCCCAGTCGTAGACATCCGGCACGGTACGCCACCCGTTAGGGCGAAGATCACAGGCCCTCGACGTCATGGTGGAGCGGCGCGCTGAGTACCGTGAGGCCGTGCCGAAGAGCAAGAACACGTTCTCATCCTGGCGGCGTACCCTCGCGCAGCGCGTCGTGCACGCGGGCTGGGCCTGGGTGCAGCGCACGGGCTCCGTGACGGCCGAGCGCCCCGGGCGCCTGCGCTTCGGCTCGCTGGGCGAGGCCAGCCGTCTGGCCTTCCCGCTCGGCACGGTCTTCGGCGAACCCTGGATCCACCTGGGCTCCCACTGCATCGTCGGCGAACAGGTCACCCTCACCGCCGGTCTGATGCCCGACCTCGACCTCGGCCCGGACCCGATCCTGCGCATCGGCGACGGCGTGGTCCTGGGCCGCGGCAGCCATGTCATCGCCGACACGACGGTGACGATCGGCAGCGACTGCTACTTCGGTCCGTACGTCTACGTCACGTCCACGAACCACTCCTACGACGACCCGCACGAGCCCATCGGCAGGCAGTGGCCCCGGATGGAGCCGGTCGAGATCGGCCCCGGCTGCTGGATCGGCACCGGGGCGGTGATTCTTCCCGGCGCGCGGATCGGCCGGAACGTGGTGGTGGCCGCGGGCGCGGTGGTGCGCGGCACCGTGCCCGACCACTCGGTGGTGGCGGGCGCCCCCGCCCGGGTCGTACGACGCTGGACGCCGGACGACGGCTGGCAGCCGCCTCTGCGGACCCCGGCGCCCGTGCCTATACCGGAGGGCGTCACCCCGGACCAGTTGCGCGCCCTGTCGGACCTGGACGAGGAGACGGTGGCGCGGCTGGCGGAGCTGGACGAGGAGACGACGGCCGGGCTTGCGGAACTGAACCCGGCACCCGATCCCCAGGGCTGAACCCCTCCGGCCCGGCGCGTTCCGGCCCCCGATCAAGGCACCCACGGCCCGGGGCAAGGCACCCACGGCCCCCGATCAGGGCACCCACGGCCCGGGACAACACACCCACCGCCCCCGATCAAGGCACCCACGCCCCCCGACAACACACCCACCGCCCAGGGCAAGGCACCGCTGCCTCGGACGAGGCGCCGCGGTCTCACCCCGCCGCCAGCAACAGCGTCCCCATCAGGGCCAGCCCCGCCCCCGCCGCCTGCACCCCCCGCAGCCGTTCTCTCAGGAACCCCCACGCGGCCAGGGCCGTCACCACCGGGTACAGCGAGGCGAGCACCGCGGCCACGGTCACCGGGCCGTGCTGGGCGGCGACGGAGTACGTGCCGTTCGCGGCGACGTCGGCCAGTCCGACGAAGGCCAGCACCGGCAGCGCGCGCCAGGGGAAACCGCCCTTCGGCAGCACCGGCGAACCCCGCCGGGCGGAGACGAACAGCGCGGTGCCGCCCGCGAGCACGTTGGTCAGCCGTTGGACGAACAGGGCGAGGAACAGCCCGGTGAGCGTCGTGGACGCCTCGGCGATCAGTGCGACGCACGTCCCGAACCCGAGCGCGCCCACCAGCGTGAACAGGATCGTCCGCCGCTCCACCGAGGCGCCGCGGAGCTGCGGTCCGCCCGCGAGGGCCACGCCGGTCACGGCGACCGCGATGCCCGCGACCTGGACCGGGTGGGGGCGTTCGCCCAGGACCAGCCCGGCGCAGACGGGGACGAACACGCTGATCGTGGTGAGCGGGGAGACGACGCCCATCGGACCGCGGGCGAGGGCCTCGTAGAAGCAGAGGATGGCGACCGGTCCGACGAGGCCCGCGGCCACGGCGAACCACAGGCGTGGGCCCGCCTCGCTCCAGCCGCCCGTGGCCGCCACGACGGCGCCGAGCACGCCCACCGCGATCGACTGCGACACGACCACCACGGTCAGTGACGGCACACGCCGGGCCAGCAGTCCGCCGCCGAAGTCGGCAAGACCCCAGAGCAGGCTGGTGGCCAGGGCGAAGAGTGCTGTCACGTGGGCCCTCGCAGTACAGTTCGGTGAACGATCGGGTGCACGCCACGGTAGTGCAGTCGATTGAACCCTGTCATCCAAAATAATGGACCAGGCCCCGGGTCCACCGGCCCGAGCCGTGGCCGACCGGACTCCCTGGACGGAAATGTGGCGGACCTCGACCTGCTGACCCATTCCCTGGCGCGCAACGTCAAGCGCTGGCGGACCGAACGCGGCTTCACCCTGGACACGCTCGCCGCGCGGGCGGGAGTCAGCCGCGGCATGCTCATCCAGATCGAGCAGGCCCGCACCAACCCCAGCCTCGGTACGGTCGTGAAGATCGGCGACGCGCTCGGCGTCAGCATCACCACCCTGCTCGACTACGAGCAGGGCCCCAGGGTCCGTATCGTCCCCGCCGAGCAGGCCGTCCGGCTGTGGCACACCGACACGGGCAGCTACAACCGGCTGCTGGCCGGCACGGAGGCCCCTGGCCCGCTGGAGCTGTGGGACTGGCGGCTGATGCCCGGCGAGTCCAGTTCCTCCGACCCGCACCCGGTCGGCACGGTCGAACTTCTCCATGTCACCACGGGCGAGCTGACCCTGACCGTGGACGGCGTCGAGTACCGGGTCTCGGCCGGCGCCAGCGCCTCCTTCGAGGCCGGGGCCCCGCACACGTACGGCAACACCGGTGCCGAACCCATGGAGATGGTGCTCGCCGTGTCCGTGCCACCCGTGCGCTGAGGCGTCGAAGCGACGGGCCGGGAACGGCTGTTAGCGTGCGGTCATGCGCGCCCCCATCGGAGACTTCGACCACGCCGTACCCGCCCCCGGCTGCCTGGACGAGCTGATCCGTCCGGTCGCCGACGCCGTACGCGACTGGCGCGGCAGTGTGCCCGCCGAGCAGATCGTCTACGTCGAGACCGACCCGCAGTGGGCGGACACGGCCGTCTTCGTGGAGCACTACGGCCGCGACCTGCTGGAGCGGTCCGCGAACTGTGTGGTCGTGGCGGGCAGGCGCGGCGGCGGGACGACCCTCGCCGCGTGCCTCGTGCTGTCCACCACGCGCCTCGACGTCAACGGCGTCGTCCGCCGCCATCTCGGCGCCCGCAAGGCCTCCTTCGCGTCGATGGACACCGCGACCGGCGAGACCGGCATGGAGTACGGCGGCATCACCCCCGTCGGGCTGCCCGGGAGCTGGCCGCTGCTGGTCGACGCCGCCGTCGTCGACCTGCCGTACGTCCTGGTCGGCAGCGGCCGGCGACGCGGCAAGCTCCTCGTCCCGGGCAAGGCCTTCGCCGAACTGCCGGGCGCGGTGGTGCTGGAGGGCCTGGGCCTGGACCTGGACCGACCCCCGTCGTCCTAGGCCGTGACGGCGCGGGAGGTGCCCGGGGCCGACGCGTGATGCGCCAGCGCCAGATGCGGATCCGCCTCGCCCGGCACGGGGGCCGGGTCGGCGTGCACCAGGGCCGCGGTCAGCCGGGGCACGGCGTGCAGCAGGGCGTGTTCGGCGGCCACGGCGACGGCGTGGGCCTCCCGCACGGTCGTCTCCCCGTTCACGACCACCGCCACCTCCGCCCGCAGCCGGTGCCCGATCCAGCGCAGCCGCAGCTCACCCACCCCGTGCACGCCGGGCACCTCCCGCAACGCCTGCTCGGCCCGGTCCACCAGCGCCGGGTCCACGGCGTCGAGCACCCGCCGGAACACCTCGCGGGCCGCGTCCCGCAGCACCAGCACGATCGCCGCGGTGATCGCCAGCCCCACCACCGGGTCGGCGAGCCGCCAGCCGAGCGCCGAACCGGCCGCGCCCAGCAGCACGGCGAGCGACGTGTACGCGTCGGTGCGGGCGTGCAGTCCGTCGGCGACCAGCGCGGCCGAGCCGATCTCCCGGCCCACGCGGATGCGGTAGCGGGCCACCCACTCGTTGCCCGCGAACCCGGCCAGGGCCGCCACCGCGACCGCCGGGACGTGCGCCACCGGCCGCGGGTCCAGCAGCCGCTCGACCGCCGTCCACCCCGCGAACGCCGCCGACGCGGCGATGGTCAGCACGATCGCGATGCCCGCCAGATCCTCGGCCCGCCCGTAGCCGTAGGTGAAGCGCCGGGTGGCCGCGCGGCCGCCCAGCACGAAGGCGATCCCGAGCGGCACGGCGGTCAGCGCGTCCGCCGCGTTGTGCACGGTGTCACCGAGCAGCGCGACGGAGCCCGAGAACGCCACCACCACCGCCTGCGCGAGCGCCGTCACGCCCAGCACCGCGAGCGACACCCACAGCGCGCGCATCCCGCGCGCCGAGGACTCCAGGGCGGAGTCCAGCTTGTCGGCCGTCTCGTGCGAGTGCGGAGCGAGGAGATGGGTGAGACGGTGCCGGAGGCCGCCGCGCGCGGGGCCGGGCGAGTGCCCGTGCCCGTGCTCCCGCCCGGGGTGACGTTGCCCGTGCGCCTCACCGTGGTGTTCCTGGCCGTGGTGGTGATGCCCGTGCCCGCGTCCGTGACCGTGTCCATGACCCTCCGCGTGGTCATGCCCGTGCTCGTGCTCGTGCCGCTCGCTCACGTCGTTCCCCTTCCGGTGCGGCATGGTGGACGTACCCGGTGCCCGGCGACATTATGTGCGTATGAACGCACGCATGCACCTGTCACCTGCGCACGATGCGCATCCGCGCACCCCGGGCGAGGAACAGTTCGCGCTCGCGGCCGAGCTGCTGGCCCTGCTCGGGGACCGCACACGACTCGCCCTGCTGCACGCGCTGACGGACGGCGAGGCGGACGTCACCACGCTCACCGACGCGTGCGGGGCCGCACGGCCCGCCGTCAGCCAGCATCTGGCGCGGCTGCGGCTCGCCGGACTGGTGAGCACCCGCAAGGAGGGCCGCCGGGTCGTCTACGCGCTGCGCGACGGCCATCTGCGGCGGCTGGTCGGCGAGGCGCTCAGCGTCGCCGACCACCGCATCGCCGGCCGGCCCGCGCACGAGGACTGACCGGCGTCAGGCCCCGGTCGTCGGAACGCCGCTGAAACTCGGCTCGTTGGCCCGGCCGGCGGTGCGCCGGCCGGTGAAGGCGTACGCGATCCACTCCAGCACCCAGAACAGGGCCAGCCACACGGCCACCACCAGCGCGGGCACGGCCAGGAACGCCACCGCCGGGACGGTCACCAGCAGCCACAGCAGCCAGGAACCGGCTCCGGCGCCCGACAGCCCGCTGCCCGCCCGCACCGCCGCCCACATGATCCAGCGGCGCAGCGCCGAGACACCCAGCTCGCGCAGGGTGCGCCGGAAGACGCCGTCAGCGTCGGCCCGGCTCACCGGGGCCTCACGGCACAGGTAGTCGTGCAGGATCGCCGCCTTGGTGTAGACGCCGTAGCGCGGGATGAGCCACACGAACACGGTGGGCACCGAGGCGAAGTCCGTGCGGAAGGCGACCGGGACGGTGAACGTCTGCTCGCGTCCCAGGTAGGTGAGTTCCTCCCGCAACTCCCAGCTCTCGGCGTCGATCTGCTTGACGGTGATGTCCCCGTCGGCGAAAGGCATGACGACCACCCCGCGTCGTGGCGCGGGCGCACTCCGACGGGCGCCCTGTCAATGGTGTAGCGCGGTACGGGAGTTCTGTCTCCCCTTGCCGCAGTCGCCCGGCAACAGGCCGGGGAGACCGGTACGGTGGAGAACCCGGGGCGGGGGGGCCGGACAGGGGGTGAGCGGTGGACGGCGCGCACGACGGCGAGTGGCAGCCCGCCGACTTCTACCGGCCCGTCGAGGGCGGCGGCCTCCAGTGCACCCTGTGCCCCTTCCGCTGCCGGCTGCGCGACGGCGACACCGGCGCGTGCAAGGTGCGCCGCAGACAGGGCGACCGGGTGCTGACCGTGACCCGGGCCACCACGGTCGAGCATCTCGCCCCCGTCGAGCGCAAGCCGCTCTACCACTTCCGGCCCGGCCTGCAACTGCTCACCCTGGCCCCGCCCGGCTGTTCGTTCCGCTGCGACTACTGCGTCAACTTCCGCCTCTCCCAGTACGGCCGTGATCCGGGCGCCCCGGCCGCGCCCGCGCGCGAGACCGACCCGGCCCTGCTCGCCAGGACGGCCGCCGAGCGCGGCGCCGGACTGGCCCTGTCCTACTCGGAGCCCTCCCTCGCCGCCGAGCTCACTCTCGAACTGGCGGCCCAGGCGAAGCCGTTGGGCGTGCCCGTGGTGTGGAAGAGCAACGGCTTCCTCACCCCCGAGGCCGTCGACCGGCTCGCCCCCGCGCTGGCCGCCGTCAACGTCGACGTCAAGGCGGCCGACGAACACGAGCACCGCGCGCTGACCGGCGCGCCCCTCGCCCCCGTGCTGGACACGCTGCGGCTGCTGAAGGACCGCGGGGTGTGGGTCGAGGTGAGCACCCCACTCGTGCCCGGCACCAGCGACACCGACGAACAGCTCGCCCGGATCGCCGAGTTCGTCGCCGGACTCGGCCGCGACACCCCCTGGCACCTGCTGCGCTTCACCCCGACCTACCGCATGGACCGGCACCGGCCCACCCCGCCGGAGCGGCTGCGCCGCGCCGTCGCCCTCGGCCGCACGGCGGGCCTGCGGTACGTGTACGTCGAACGCGCCCTCGGCGCCGAGGGCCGGACCACCCACTGCCCCGGCTGCGGCGCCGAGGCCGTGACCCGCGAGCTGTGGGGTCGGGTCGACAACCGCCTGCGCGACGGGGCGTGCCCGCGCTGCGGGGAGCGCCTGGCCGGGGCGTGGGGGGCGCGAATCGTCGAACCACCCGCGGCACAACGGACCTGACCGCCCACGGACCGAAGGGAAACCCCGGCATGAGCGCCGACTACCGCTTCGTACCCGACCTGCCCGACCTCATCGACGCCTCCGAGTACGACGCCCACCCCGGCGGCCACCTCGTCCGGGTGCGGATCACCTGGGACGAGCAGGGCGTCGAGGTGCTGGGCGACGCCTTCCGCCCGGACGCGCTGGAGGACCTCCTGGAGCGGATGGGCCCCGACGTGGTGGAGCAGATGCTCTGCGGCTGAGAGCCCTACAGGCGGGTCAGGATCCGGGTGAGCACCCGGCGCAGCTCCTCGCCGTCCGGTTCCGGCGCCAGCACCCAGGTGTCCGGTCCGTCGGGCGCCACGGGATGCCCCGGGTAGTGCACGCGCAGGGTGAGGGAGCCCGGCAGCGGCAGGGGCGGCTCGTGCGGGTGGGTCAGCAGCAGCGTCCGGGGCTCGGCGGCGTCAGCGGCCGTGAGGCCCCGGGCAGCGCGCCGGGCCAGCGCGGTCGCCCGGACCGGGTCGCCCGGCTCCGGCCGTACCGGTGTCCACAGGCGGCGCAGATCCGCGGGGGCGGCCAGCCGGACGGGTCCCTCACGGGCGTCGAGGCGCACCAGCGCCACCGCGTGCCCGGCCGTCATCAGGGCCGTGGCCAGCAGATGCGCGGACAGCCGCAGACAGCTGCCGACCTGACCGTGCGCGGCGGCCGAGGTGTCCAGTACCAGCACCACGTCCCGCTCGGTGTGCGGCAGACGGCCCCGCCGGGTGCGGTACAGCAGCGCGTCCTGCGCCCACAGCGCGTTCAACAGCGACGCGGGCAGCGCCATCTGGGCGGGCACCAGCCGGTCCGGCGGGCCGTGCCGGGCCCACTGGGCGGGGTCGCCCGCGGTGGCCGGGCCGGGCACGTCGTCGCCGTGCGAGACCGGCAGCCGGGGCGGCGCGCCCGTACGCCGGGTGGCCTCCGCGGCGGCGCGGGCCCAGGGGCCGTCCGCGAGGCGCAGCGGCAGCGCCGGGTCCTGGGCCACCGCGTCCGGGCCCAGCAGGGCCAGCAGCGGCAGCAGTTCGCGGTGGGTGCGCTCCAGGGCCCCGGTCAGGTCCGCCGCGGTCACCGAGGTCCGCTCCGGTGGCTCGCCGCCGCCGCGCAGGCCCCACTCCAGCGTGGTCCGCAGCTCCTGGAGCGGGACACCGGGCGGCGGGGCGTAGCGCGGGTCGGGGCGCAGCCGGGACGCCACGACGGCACTGAGCGCCGGGTGCGCGTGCCGCGGCCAGCGCAGCTCGCGCAGGGCGCGGGCGGCCGGGCCCTGGTGCAGCAGCCGGCGTCCGGCCGGTGCCTCCGGGCCCAGCAGCGCCGACACCTCGGCCAGCGCGGACAGCGGCACCGCCGCGTCCACCGCCGCCGCCAGCGCGCCCGACTCGGCGAGGAACTCGGGGGATTCGGGCAGCCGGGAGCCGGCCTCGGGACGTCCCCCGGCGGCACCCAGGACGGGCCACAGCAGCGTACGGCCGCCGGTGTGCGTGGTGGCGATGTACCGGCCGTCCGGGGACCAGCGCACCGACCACAGCGGGCCGGGCGACGGGCCGTCGGCCTCCAGGGTCATCGCCAGGGTGCCCCGGGCCACGTCCCACACCTGCGCCACCGCCGTGCCCCCGCCGGGTCCCGGTGCCGCCAGCAGTGAGCTGTCCGGCGACCAGGCCAGCGCCGGGGCCCAGCCGCGCCCGCCCGGCGTGCCCAGCTCCCGCTGCACGCGCCAGGTCAGCGTCGACCACACCACCAGCGGACCCTGCCCGGCGGCCGGTGTCGCGGCGAGCCGGCTGCCGTCGGGGGAGAACGCGACCCGCGTCGCGAACCCCCCGGACGGCAGCTCCAGCCGGCGCGCCCGGGAGGCCTCCGGCATCTGCCAGAGCACGACGGCGCCCCGCGTACCCGAGGCGAGCAGGGTGCCGTCCGGCGCCCAGCCCGGCCGGCCCGTGCCCTGGCTGAGGTAGAGGCTGTGCCGGGTGCCGAGGGGGGCGCCGTAGGCGTCCAGGGTGTGCACGTACAGGTGCGTCGGATCGGGGCCGGGCTCCGGCACGGCCAGCAACGCGCCCGCGCCGTGCGCAACCGGGCACCACGCGGGTGCCTGGCCCCCGTCCAGCACGGTGCGCAGCTCGCCGGAGCGGGCGTCCACCAGCGTCAGGCCCGCCCGTCCGGCGCGGCTCGCGCAGGCCAGCAGCGGGTACGGCTGCGGGGCGGGTTCGAGGTCGTGGGCGCCGCCCGGACCCGTCGCGACCGGGGCCGACCAGACGGCTCCCGGACGTCGGGGGAGCAGCGCGGCGAGGGTGCCCGGCGCCGTCTCCAGGACGCAGGCCCCGCCCCCGTCCACCCAGGCGAACGCCGGGGCGCGCAGGGAGGTGGCGCCCTCGTGCAGCGGGGACGGTGTGCCGACGCGGGGCGCGTGGTCGCGCAGCGACGGCAGGGAGCGGCCCACCGACCGGCACATCGCCGCGGCCCAGCCGCGCAGCAGCACGCCGACCCGCCGCTCGGCCGGATAGGGCGCCGCGTCCGGCAGTTCCCACAGCTCGCTGCCGCCGGGCACGGCGAACAGCACCCGGCCCGTCGGCGACACGCTGAAGTCCCGCGCCGAGGCCAGCCGCGCGGGCAGCCGGGCCACCTCCTCCAGCGCCCGGTCGAGGACCAGCACGGCGTCCCGGTCCGTGCCCGCCACCAGATACCGTCCGGTCCGGCTGAAGCCCAGCCCCCACACCGTGCCCGGCAACGAGAGCCGGGCGGGCAGCCGTCCGGTGGCCCGGTCGACGAGATGCACACCCGTGGCGTCCGCGAAGGCCAGCGCATCCCGGTCCGGCGACCAGGCGAGCGCGGTCACCCCGGTACGGCCGGTGCACGGCGCGAAGTCCATCCGGACCGGCGCCACGCTCCACAGCTGCAGCGCGGTGGCCGTGGCCAGGCACAACTGACGGCCCTGCGGGTCCCAGGCGGGTGTCACCACCGGGTCCACGGCCGGCAGCACCGCCGAGGCGTGCGTGGCCCGGTGGTGGACCAGGACACCGCCGCCCACGCACACCACCCGCAGCCCGTCCGGCGACACCGCCAGCGTGTGCGCGTCCGGCGACGCCGCGAAGCCCTCGCCTGCCGCCGCGCCCGTGTCGCCGTCGCGGACGACGACCCGGCCCGAGCGCAGCGTGAACAGTTCCCCGCCGTCCGGCCCCCAGGCCACCGCCGTGGGCACACCGTCGGCCGCCGCCGACCACAGCACCCGACCGGTGTCGTCCCGGCAGTTCAGACTCTCCTCGCCGAGCTGGAGGAACGCGGTGCCGTCGTACGACAGCCCGGCGCACGGTCCGTCGCCCGCGAGCGCGAGCAGCCGCCGCAGTCCCGGCAGCGCTGTGGTCACAGGTCCTCCGGCGGATCGGTCGCGATGCGGTGGGGCCCGCGGGCCGGCGCCTGGATCAGGTCGGCCATGAGAAGCAGCACTTGGCGACCGAGTCGGGCGGGCTCCGGTGCGTGCGGCCGCGAGGCGGCGGAAGGGGGCGACGCGATGGGGGTCGCCCCGCGCCGGCGAAGCCGAGCGTGGGGGAGCCGGGGACCGACGACAACGCGGCAGACGTGCGTGCCGGACCCCGTGACACGGGCATGATCCGGACGACAGCCCCTGGCCGTCACGGGTCCTCCGGCAGGTCCAGCGCGGCCTCCTCGAACAGCCGGGCCGCCTCCAGCAGGTCGCCCGCCGCGCGGAACGCCTCCGCCGCGCCCTCCTTGTCGCCGAGAGCCCGCAGCCGCGCCGCCCGCTCCAGCGCCTCGCCGGGCTCCTCGCGCAAGGCGGCGTCGGCCGCCCCCGCGGTCCGCGCAGGGCCGACCAACTCCTCCAGCGCGCCGAGGAGTTCACGCCCGGCCGCGGACAGCCCGGCGGACACCTCGACGGGCCCCGTCGGCGCCCACAGCGTCCACACCGGCACCATCGGGGCCAGCGCGAAGCGATCCCGGCCGCCGTGCCAGCACACCACCGCCGAGGAGTCGTCCACCGCGAACAGCCGGGCCCGTGCCGACGGCGGCAGCGGCGGCGCGAGCCCATAGCCGCACTCCAGGAAGCAGCCGCCCGGCCCGATCCGGCGCAGCGGCACCCCGAACGGCAGATCCCGGGCCAGCCCCACCGGCTCCAGCAGCAGATGGCGGCCGGGGCCGGGCAGCAGGAACGCCACCTCTCCGAGCGGCCGTCCGGGCAGATAGCGGCGCAGCAGCGGGAGTTCGTCGTCGAGCAGCAGCACGGCGTCGACCTCGCCCGGGGTGCCGGGGTCCGGCACGATCCGCACGGGCGTGGCCGGTGCCAGAGCCGCGTCCGGCAGCCGGTACGGGCCGCCCGAGGGCGGTTCCTGCGCGACCCCGACCAGCTCGGCCGGGGCGGGCGACGCCTCGCCGACCAGCTCCAGCCGCAGCGGCGGCCACTCCATCCGGTCCCCGACCAGCCACAACTCCCCTTCCGGCACAGGGGAGTACAGCACCTCCTCGTCGACCGGCGGGTGCAGCCGTACGTCCAGCAGCAGCCGTTCGCAGCCCGCCACCGGACGGCACACCGAGGTGCGCGGCAGCGCGGCCAGCGCCACCACCAGGGCGTGCGGGACGGTCTCGGGGCAGGACAGCTCCAGCAGCAGCGTCTCGGTCGGCTCCGCCGCACCGTCCCCGGCCAGCGGCCGCGCGCGCACCGCCCGCACGGTCGCCTCCACCCCGAACGCGGCCGCCTGCCGCAGCACCGAGGCCAGCAACTGCCTTACGGTCAGCACCTGTACGGCCGGACGTTCGGCCCGCTCCGGCACCCCGAGCGGCAGCCGCGCCACCAGGGCGACGGCCTCCAGCCGGGGCCAGGCCGTGACGTCGGCGATCCGGCCGGGCCCACCGCCGGCGGGCGTGCCGTGCGGCGCGACGAGCGCCCCGTGCGGCAGCAGTCCCCACGGCTCGCCCCCGTGCAGGGTCGTCAACTCGGCGGCCAGGGCCGGGTTCAGGGTGCCCAGCAGCCAGACGGCCGTGCCGCCGGGCTCGGCATGACAGGCCCAGTCCCCGGCGCCCGCCCGGTGCAGCGCGCCGACCGCCCCGAGCGCCCGCTGCGCGACCGGGAACCGGCCCGCGAAACGCCACTCCACGTCGGGCCGGGCGGGGTACGACGGACTCGGCGGGGGCACCGGCGGGTCCTCCTGGACAGGATGGGCGGGACGGACACTGAACCGCACGCCCAGGTCCGGCGGGGCGGCTCGGTGCTCGGGAGACGCGGGCGTCACGGGCGTCACGGGCGGCGGGGCAGTCGGCGGGGTGCGCCGGCCACGCGGCGGCGAGCCCGGCTGTGCGGGCCGGGCGACGAACGGTGTCGCGGGGGCGGTGGGCTGCCGCCGCGGGGCGGCGTTCCCCCCGGCGTTCTGCTCAGCGTCCCCGTCGGTGTTCCCCTCGGCGCTCTGCTCGCGGGTGTGCCCGGAGTTCTGCTCGTTCTCGGACGCGATGCGGTTCAGCAGCCGCCGCAGCGGCCCCTCGTTCGACGCCATCGGCTCACGGTCCTCCCCGCTCGCCGCGTAACGGGCGCACGCCCGTCGCGTCGCGCGGACCCGGTGCGCGGGCCCCGGCCGTTCCGCGTGGCTCGGGGACCTGCGCCACGTCCCCGGCCTCGCCCGGCAGCCAGGCCGTCGAGCCCAGCCGGTCCGCCGCCCAGCCCCGCCACAGCGGCAGCACCTCGCTCGCGTCCTGCCCGAGGTAGGCGGCGCGGAACAGCCGCGCTCCCCAGTCGAAGCGCTCGATGCGATCGGCCGCCTCGACACCCCAGTCCAGCAGCAGGCGGCGCTCGGTGCGGGCGGCCAGGGCGGGCAGCCGGTGCTCGACGCGGGGGAGCAGGGCGAGCAGCGGTTCGGCGGAGCCGCCGCCGAGCCGGTCGGCCAGGGCCCGGGCCAGCTCCAGCCGGAGCGACTGGGGTCCGTTGCCCACGGCCGTGCCCGGGTCGCGGGTCGCGGCGGCCAGCAGCCGCCGGGCGGGCACACTCTCGCCGGTCAGCAGCAGCTCCCAGGCCGCCTCCAGCCGACGGCCCCGCTCCTGCCAGCAGCGGGCCGCGAGATCGGGCCTGCCCAGCAGCCGGTAGCAGCGGGCGGCCTGCTCCGGATGCCCGGCCAGCCGGTAGGTGCGCGCCGCGTGCTCCAGGTCACCGGCCCGCTGATAGGCGTCGGCGGCCGACCACCGCCAGCCCAGCAGGTCGTAGCAGCGGGCCGCCTCGGCGTGTGCCCGGACCTCGGAGTAGCAGCGCGCGGCTCTCAGCAGCAGCCGGGTGCGCCGGCTCACTCTCTCTCCCGCTCGCCCTGCTCGGCGTCCTCCGTGTCCCCGTCCGCCTGCCGTGCGGCGGGGATCGGATCGTGCCGCCACAGTGGCCGCTCCTCGGTGCCCGTCACCTCCTCGACGTCGGGCCTGCGGGCCAGCAGCCCGCCCAGCTCCGCGCTGATCCGGTCGTGCTCGGCGTCGTGCGCGGGGCCGAAGCCACCGCCGACATCGTCCACCTGGAACAGCTCGACCTCTCCGGACTCGGTGTTGAACCGGAAACGCACCCGCACCCGCATGGTCACAGCTCCAGCTCGAACTCGATGTCGATGCCGCCCTCGGACTCGTCCTCGCGGATGCCGGTGGCCCCGCGCTGCCGCGCGAAGTCGAGCAGCGCCCGCCGATAGGCCGTGGCGAGCACACCGTTGACCGCCCGCAGCCCGTCCTGCCCGAGTCGCCCGATCCGCTCGCGGTTGCGGGCGTCGAGCTCGGCCCGTACCCGCTCGCTCTCCTCGGCGAGCCGGGCCCGCGCGTCCGCGTCCGCCTCCTGCTGGACACGGCTCTCCGCCTGCCGGGCGGCCGCCGCCGACTCCTGGTCCGCCCGCGCCCGCAGCCGTCCCGTCAGCTCACGGGCCCGGCGCAGCGCGTCGGCCTCCGCGGCGGACTGCGCCTCCCGCTCGGCCACCTCGCGGGTGCGCCCGCCGAAGCCGTCGGTGTAGTAGCGGCCCTCGCCCTGCCCGGTCGTCCGGTCGCTGACCGAACCGCGCAGCTGCGCCGACGCCTGTCCCTCGGCCGTGGCGACGTCCTCCAGGCGTGCGGTGACCACGAGTTCGCCGGTGGCCGGCACATAGCGGACCTGACCGTCCGTCAAGTCGCGCAGATGGCTGTCGTTCTCCGTCCGCCAGCCCTCGGCGGTGGACAGCGCGCGCTCGAACACCTCGCGGGTGCGCGGCCCGAGCGTGCCGCCGAACGGATGGGTGATTTCCAGTTCACTGACCACCGAGTCGCTCGCGCTGGCGCGGCGCTCCAGTTCCAGTTCCCACGCCTCGACGACCTCGCGGGTCGCCTCGACACGGACCCTGCGCGGATTGCACATGTAGCCGCCCGTCCCCCCACGTGTGCGTCAGGCCCGCTCCAGCAGGGCCAGAGTGCTGTCGATGATACTCGCGACCTCCTGCTCGGCCTCCCGTTCACCAGAAGCCGTGGACCTCAACTCCCAGCGCAGCGCGCTGAGTTGACGCAGCACCTGATCCACCGCGGCAGGCGGTGAGCCGGCGGTCACCTGCCGGGCGAGCAGCCGCGCCTCCATGAGCAGGCGATGTACCGAACGGGTGGGCCGGTCGGGGTCCTCGCCGGTGGTACCGGCCCGGCGGCGCACCGCGTCCTGTACCACCGGCGCGTGCGCCGGGTCGGACCAGAAGTGCGCCAGCGGCCACAGATCGCCCGGCTCGGCCCGCACCCGCTCCGCGCGCAGCGCGGCCGCCGCCACCAGCCGCAGTCCCCGGATGATCCGCCGGTCCGACAACGTCACGCCCTGACCGAGGAGTTCGCGCACCAGCTCGGTGTACTCCGGTGTCACCGCGGACAGGTCGGCGTACGCGAGCTGGCGCCCCAGCCGGTCCAGCTCGTCCGGGCCGATCACCTGGTGCTGATCGCCCGCCGGTGCCGCGCTCCGAGCGGCGGCCGTGCCCTTGGCCAGCAGTTCCTCCAGCCGTCCCTCGGCCGCCGGAGCGATCGTCAGCCGCAGCAGGAACCGGTCGGCGAACGCCAGCAGGGACGGGTCCTGCGGCAGCGTGTTCGCCGCCCCCACCAGGCTGATCAGCGGCACCTTGGCCACCTCGTGGCCGTTGTGGAAGACCCGCTCGTTCATCACCGTCAGCAGCGTGTTCAGGATCGGGCTGCCGCTCTGGAAGATCTCGTCCAGGAACGCGATGTGCGCGTGCGGCAGCATGCCCTCGGTGCGCACCCGGTAGACACCCGCGCCCTGGAACGCGGGCACGTCGACCGGCCCGAACAGCTCGGCGGGCTCGGTGAACCGGGTCAGCAGCCGGACGAACGGGCGGTTGCCCAGCCCGCCCGCGAAACGGCTGACCAGGTCCGTCTTGCCGGTGCCGGGCGGGCCGAGCAGCAGCATGTGCTCGTGCGCGATCACCGCGACCTCCAGCAGGTCCAGGGCGAGCCGCCGCCCCACGAAGTGCTGCTCCACACTGCGGCCCAGCGCCTTCAGCCGGCGCACCGCGCCGATGTCCGTCTCGCTCCACGCGTTCGGCGCGCTCGTCATCGGCCCTCCGCGCTCTGTGTCGTCGGCGCGCTCGTCAGGCTCCAGGACATCTGTCCTCCGGGGTCACTGCGGTCGGTTCGCCGGTCATCGGCCCTCCGAGATCATTTCCAGGCGTCCCTGCTGGAGCCGTCCGACCAGCCAGCCCAGCCGGCGGGCGTCGGGTTCGATGCCGTGCAGATGCAGTCCGGTGAAGGCGTCCCGCATCAGGGCCCGCAGCTCGTCACCGTTGCGGCCCGCGGTCGCCTCGGCGATCAACTCCAGGACCTCCTCCTCCAGCCGGATGTGATACCGGCGGGCGTGATGGCGCAGGATCGCCCGGCGCGCGGACACGTCCGGCAGCGAGATCGCGATGCTGCGGAACCGGCTGGGCCGCAGCAGCGCCTTGTCGATGATGTCGATGCGGTTGGTGGTGCCGATCACCAGCATCGGCACCTCGGGCCGGAATCCGTCCATCTCCGTCAGGATCTGCGCCACCACGCTGTTCCCGGCCCGGCTGCCGCCGTCCGGCCGGTTGGTGCGCTCCATCGTGATCGCGTCGATCTCGTCGAACACGATCACCGCGGGCGCGCTGCGCCGGGCCGAGGCGAAGATCTCCCGGACCTTGCGCTCGCTCTCACCGACGTACATGTCGGTGACCTCCGGACCCGAGACCACCTGGATGGTGGCGTTCATGCCGTTGGCGATGGCCTTGGCGAACAGCGTCTTACCCGTGCCGGGCGGGCCGTAGAAGATGATCCCGCGCGGGACGAGTTCGGAGCGCACCTCCTCCATGTCGTCCGGCAGGCTCTGCGCCCCGCTGATGATCGCGAGTGTCTGCCGGATCTCGTCCTTGACCTCGTCGTAGCCGCCGATGTCGTCGAGCGTGACGTCCGGCACCTCGAAGTGGGAGGACTGCTGAGCCTTGAACGTCAGCAGGGTCTCCCGCAGGTCCTGGAGCGTGGCCCGTTTGGTCTGTTCGCGGTGCCTCTCGTGGGCGTAGCGCATGGCCTGCCGCAGTCGTACGGGGTTCATGCCGGCCACGTGCTTGTAGAACTCGCGCGGCGCGAACCCCTCGAAGGTGTCCGCCTCCTCCTGGGTGACCAGGGCCCGCCCGAGCGGCATCTGCTCGGTGTCGGGCGTGCGCACCTCGGGCGGCAGGCCGCTGATGGTGACCCGGGCGCTGAACCGCTCGGCCAGCACGTCCGGCAGCGGCAGCGTGGGGTCGGCGAAGGCCAGGACCAGCTGGTCGGGGAAGGCGTACAGCAGTTCCACCAGTTCGCGGGCCTCGGCGTGCCGGCCCAGGTCGGCGCTGCCCGCGAGCAGGTCGAGATGGGTGAGGACGATGACGTCGCCCTCCTTCAGCTCCTCCAACTGGGCGCGCAGCCGGGCCAGTCGGCGCTGGCGGAGGTTCATCGACATCTCCGACATGCCCGCGACCGGGTCCTGCGGACCGGGGCCGCCGGAGCCGCCGGGGTCCTCCGCCGAGTCGTCGTCGAGGCGGATGCCGCGGCATTCGGCGAGCGTGACCATCTCCTCCCACAGATGCGTGACCACCAGCTTCTCGCTGACCACCAGCACCGGCAGCCGGCTGCGCAGCAGCGAGGCGACCCGCTCGATGTGCGGGTAGTACGCGCGGCGCACGGCCTCGGCGTCGGTGATCCGCTCCGGGTGCGTGCCGCCGTCGGGGACGGCCTCGACCGCGGGCGCGTCCGACGGGGGCGGCGGCACCTGCGGGGACTTGGCGAAGGAGGGCGCGCCGGAAGAGGTGGCCGCCCCGGGCTGCGACGGAGCGCCCGGGGGAGCGAACAGCGGCACATACGACGGGAGTTCGCCGCGCAGCCGGACGTCGGGCGCGAAGTCGGACCACGGCAGGTCCAGCAGCTCCGGCTCCAGCGGGTCGAGCAGCCACACCTCGCAGGAGGACAGCACCTCCCGCAACGGGCGGTCGCCGGACGCCGAGTACAGCGTGCGAAGGTCCTCGTGGTCCGAGGCGGCCAGGCGCAGAGGTCGGGTCATCGGCCGAGCACCTCGCGCAGGTCCTCCCACTCGCGGATACGGCCGTACGTCCGCTGGAGCGCCACACCGGTGCCGTAGCCCTGGAGCATCCGGCGGCGGCGCAGCTCCTGCGGATGGCGCCGGGCGATCACGGCCAGCGGCTCCCACCAGTCCATCGTGGCCAGGGCCCACCGCCCGCCCGCGTCGTCGGCCAGCAGCCGGGCCGGGCTGTCGCGCAGCAGGTCCCGTACCCGGTCGGTGTGCCGCCGATAGGTTCCGGCGTGCCGCAGCAGCGCCGTCTCGTAGACGTCGTACACGAACTCTCTCTCCCCCGGGGTGAAACGGAACCGGCGCAGCAGCGACGCGCGGTAGCGGGCGGTCTCCGGTGACCCGGGCGGTGCCGCGAGGGCGGCGACCGCGGCGCGCCGGCCCTCGGGATGGTCCAGAAGCCGGTCCAGGAGCTGGGCACAGCGTTCCTCGCCGCCCGGCGCGGGGTGGTCGAGGAGCGCGGTGAGCGGTGAGGCGCGCAGCAGGTCGGGGCGCAGGGGATCCTCGGGCGGCGCCGTCGCCAGGGCGTGCGCCACCAGGCCGTGCCGGGCCAGCACGTCCCGTACGGAGGCCGGCTCCCGCGCGCCCTCCAGCGCGGTGCGGGCGGCCGTCGGGTCCTGCCGTACCGCCACCGCGGCCGCGATCAGCAGCGGATCCAGTCCGGCCGGGCCCGGGTCGCCGAGCGGCGGGTCGGACAGCTGCAGCCGGGCAGCGGTGACCCGGGCCAGCCGCTCCAGCAGCAGCACCGGGTCCGCGGACCCGGGCTCGCGGGGCGGGGGGCCCTGGGCCCCCGGGTCAGTGATGGCCCAGTGAAGGATGCGCACTACGGCGGTTGTCAGTGTCGTCATCGAGGCTCCGGATCGGACACGGCTCCATCCAGTCGTCGCCGGAGGCGGCGTAGCAGCTGAGGATCCGCCTGGTCCCGGTCAGATTGATCAGGGCGGCCACCTGCCACGGCCGGCGGAAGGTGTCGCGGTGCAGGTCGATGTCGGTGCGGGACAGACCGATCGTGCGCTCCGACTGGAACAGATGGGTGTGGTACCAGCCGACGAGCTGCCGCTCGGGATGGTGTTCGCCGAGCGTGCGGCTCATCGCGCGGAAGGAGTCCCCCGTGAAGGTGAAGTGCATCAGGGACGCGCCCGAGTGCTCGGCGGGCAGTACCTCGTCCACGATCACCGCGTACCGGTCGGGGTCGTCCGCCCGGCGGAAGGGCCGGCCCACCAGGAAGCCGCCCTCCTCCACCTCGGTGGACAGGTCCATGTCCATCATGCTCCGCTGCACACCCGGGCCCAGCAGCACCGTCACCGGCTTGTCCGCCTCCGTGAGCACGACTCCGTACTCGGTCAGGTCCAGCAGCGGCACCTGCGGCTCGGCCGCCGGGCGGATGCCGAAGGACAGCCGGGTGGACCGGGAGACGTCGATGTCGTCCGCGCCGTCCACCACCGGGGGCAGCCGCTGCGCGGTGTCGTCGTCCTGCGCCGCGGGCAGCCCGGCGATCCGGAACGCCCACTGCCGCTCCTCCGGCGCGATCTCCCGCGCCCTGCGGGCGAGGACGGGGCCGACCAGACTGTTGACCGAGTACGGCTTCTGGTGGACCACGCGTCCCTCCACATGGATCGCGACATGGATGTACCCGAAGTCGGGCCGCAGATTGGTGAGTCGGAGGTCTCCGTCGTAGACGTCGGGTTCGGGGTCGTTGCGCAGCTTCAGCACGAAGCGGGGCCGGCGCCCCTGGTAGGGGGCCAGCTCCTCGGCGAAGACCGGGCGCAGCAGTTCGATCAGCGGCTGGGTGCGCACCAGTTGGCGCGACTCGCCTTGGTAGAGCTCGATGTCAAGTGCCATCGGCGACCCCGTCCGTAGGCCGTATGCGCAGGGCGCCGACGCGCAGCGCGCCCTGCACGGGGGGCGGGTCCGCCATCGGCGGCTTGCCCCCGATGGCCTCGATCATGGCCTTCCCCTCCTCCGACATGGCCCAGACTGCGGCGTACGGGTTGAAACTGTCCGTGATCTCGTAGTTACGATACCCAGCCATGTCCACCAGCATCTGGCACAGTTGGCCGAAGTCCAGCGTCGGACGGTAGGAGTCCGCGAGCACGCCCAGGCAGACCGCGCCCTCCGCCTCGGGCAGCGCCGGGTCCGGGCCCTTGATGTTGGGGTGGAAGATCGGGCTCAGCCAGAACACCACGGGCGCCCGCAGCGGGAAGTCGGGGCCCAGCAGGATCAGCGCGTTGTGCCGGTCCTGGCGCTCGGGGTGCGGGAAGGAGCCCGGGGTGTGGTGCTCGGGCAGCCGCAGACCCGGCGCGGTGAACCGGATCTCGTAGTCGGTGGGGAACTCCGGGTCGTCCGTGTCGACGATCTCGAAGCCCTCGTGCCGGTCCGCGTAGCGGTGCATCTCCTCGCGGACCCGGATGATGGCCTGCATCCGCAGCACGGCGTGGCCCGCGGTGGCCTCCGGATACACGTTCAGCGTGTCGCCCTCGCGCACCCCGGCCGCGTGCAGCGACTGCGCCGGATCGAGACGCGTGAAGCTGCCGTCCGGCTGCTGGTGGTCGACGACCGTACGCGGCCGGCGCGGCATCCGGCCCTCGTAGTGGGCGAGCACGGCGGCGGCGATGTCCCGCACCGGCGTGATGGACGGCACGCCCGCCAGGTCGTAGGGCTGCTGGTCGGGGCCGTTGACCCGCAACTCCTCCAGCAGGTACGGGCGGTGGTCGTAGACCTCCTGGAGGATCTCCAGGTCCTGCGGGGCGCCGGTCGCGACCAGCCTGCGCCGGACCTCCTCGATCTGCTCCTGCGTCAGTTCGTAGGTGAGCGACAGCGCGATCTGGCCGACCTGGGCGCCCTCGCCCTGGCTGACGAAGTACAGCTCGGCGCGCGGGTCGAGGCGGCGGATCTCCTCGATGAACGCCGCGTGGTGCGTGCTGCACACGAACACCAGGGTGGGGTAGGAGGCGGCCTCCGGAGCCGGCGGCCCCGGCTGCGGCGGCCCCGGTTGCTGCGGCCCTGGGTGCTGCCGTGTCGGTGCGGGCGGCACAGGCTCGGGTTCGGGCTCCGGGTCCAGAGCCCGCACGGCGTCCAGGAACACCCGGTTGCCGGGATACTCGTTGTGCACCGCCCGGGACAGCAGGGCCTCGCCGTCCACGAGCACGCCCGCGTCGATCAGCCGCCGCACCTCCGACCAGTAGAACCGGGCGGACAGCTCCGCGGCTGGCAGGCGTCCCTCGGGGAATCCCATGGCGCGCAGGATGATCTCGCCCTCGTGCGGGCTGATGACGCCCCGCTGGAGCTCCTGGTACAGCTCGTCCCTCACCGGACACCCTCCGTTGTCGCCCGCCGCCCGTCGGCGTCCTCGCCCGGCCGCTGTCGTAACTCGTCCCGAGCGGTGGCCGGTCCGCCCGCCACCGGGGCCAACTCCACGTACCGCAGACCCGATCCGTCCCGTCGGGCAACGGGCAGGATCTCGCGCGGGGCCACCCCCAGCCCGTCCAGGCGGGCCTCGGCCGGGGCCGACCTCAGCCGGGTGGTGACCAGGGGCACCGCCGACCGGCGCGGCACCGCACGCGCGAACCCCGCCCACGTCAGCGGTTCCTCCCCGGTGTCGAGCAGGGCGAGCAGCTCACCGGCCGTGGCCCGGTGGTCCAGCGGCAGTGTCGGCACCTCGGCGGGCAGCCGCTCGTGCAGCGGACAGTCGGGGGCGGGCTCGGGCGTCCAGCCACCGGTCAGCGGCACCGCCGAACCGGCGGCGTCCACCCGCAGCGGACCCCGCGCGACCGGCAGCCGCAGCAGCAGGCGTACGGCGAAATTGGCCAGCCAGGCGCCGACCAGCGCGGACACCGGGGCCGAGGCACCGGCCGGGGCGAGCGGGCTGGGCGCGGCACAGGACCAGGGGTCGTCCCGCACGGCCCGCTCCGCCGGGGACAGCCCGCACGCCCAGCAGCGCCCGCCGGGCGGACACCACCAGGTCTCCCCGCCCCACGGATGCGTGCCGCCGTCCAGCAGGCCGGTCCCGGCGAGCGTGCACCGGCCGGCCAGCGAGATCCGCGCCGCCCGGCTGTCCAGCGCGCCCACCACCAGGCCGGCCTCCCGCAGCTCGGCCAGGCCCACGCCCGACACGTGCGGCGCCTCGCGCGCCTCGACCACGGTGTCCGGGGCGAGCGCCGCGAGCGCCTCGGCGAGCACCCGCGCCTTGGGACGGCCGACATCGCACGGGCGGAACAGCGGGCAGCGGCTGAGGTTGCCGACCGCCACCGTGTCCGGGTCGGCCACGACCAGCCGGCCCACCCCGGCCAGCGCCAGCGACTGCGCCACCGCGTTGCCCAGCGCCCCGGCGCCCGCCAGGACCACCGTCGCGTCCGCCAGCCTGCCCTGGTCCCAGCCGGGGACCAGGGCGTGCCGGGCGTAGCGGCCGCCGGGCGCGGTCACCGGGCGTCCCGGTGCGAGTTGAGCATCAGACAGGGCACCTGCGGATGCTGGGCCTTCCAGTCGTCGTAGCAGACCAGACCGTGGTCCGGGTCGCGGTGCACCGCGCAGGCGCAGGTCGGGGTGTCCGGGTTGCAGGTGCAGTGGATGACCATCTCGCCGGGGCGGAAGGTGTGCCCGCACACCCAGCAGCGGTGCCGGGTGGGCTCCCCGCCGCCCGGCCCGGGGACCAGCCGCAGCAGCGGATGCTCGCGGTGCAGCCGTACGGTGCACAGCTCCGGCGGCGGCGGGTTGGCCGAGTCCAGGCCCTGGTGGAACAGCTCGGCGGCGGCCGAGGCGTCCTCGGCGGCGCTGGGGTTGAGACAGTCCAGCCGTCGGCTGTGGTGCTTGAGGACCACGCCCGGACCGGAGTCCGTGCGGTGCAGGGAGATCTGCTCGCCGAGCCGGAAGGAGTGGTGGCACACCGGGCAGGTGGTTCCGGCCCGGCCCAGCTTGCGCAGCAGCTGGGAGGTGACCACCGTGACCTCCGCGCCGGGCTCGGTCTCGCCGTCGCCCTCGCCCTCACCGCCCTGCGGCAGGTCGGCCGCGTCCCGGCGGCCGCCCGCCTGGCCGACCAGGAACTCGTACGCCGTCCGGCTCGGGCCCTGCCCGGACGCCTCGCGGGCCTCCGCGTCGGCCCGCTCCCGCTCCCGGCTGCGCCGCCGCCGCTCGGCGACGTCCACACCCGGCGGCAGCCGGACGCCCACCTCATGGGGGCCGGGCTCGGTCATCGGGCGCTCACCACCCGCCGCAGGTCGGGCGTGCCGCCCGGGCCGAGCCCCACACTGGCCACCCCGGAGTCGAAGGCACGTTCCCACGACTCGCCCAGGGCCAGCGCGGCGTAGTAGCCCTGGCAGAACGCCAGCGCGTCCCGGTCCGGCAGCGCCTCGGCGGAGCCGATCACCTCGCGGGCGTACGGACTGATGACGTCCAGGTAGCGGCCCAGATGGCAGGCGTTGAGCACCACCACCGACACCCCGCCGGCCGACTTCAGCACCCCGGCGAGCGCCTCGGCGCCGACCGGTGCCGTGCGGCCGTCCTCCTCCTCCAGCAGCAGATAGCCGTTGGGGGCGCCGTGCCCCGCGAAGTGCACGACGTCCGGCCGGTGTTCGCTGAGCGCGGGCAGCACGTCCTGGCGCCGGGTCGCCGCCGACAGCGCCACGCGCAGCGTCCGCCGCCGCCCGCGCCGGGCGGCCTCCTCGATCGTGCGGAACTCCCGGCGCAGCTGCAGATGCGACGTCTCCTTCGGCCCGGCGAGGAGACAGAGCACCGTCAGCTCGTCCGGCGGCGCCCCGTCCGCCCCGCCCGCCAGCGCGCCGAGCACGGCGTTGCCCGGGAAGTCGCGGTGGGCCGCCGCCACGAGGTCCTCCAGCGTGAAGGCGAACGCCCCGTGCTCGATCGTCAGACAGGCCTGGAACCAACTGGTCACCGGCACCTGGGAGCCCGCGAAGTGCGGCAGCCGCGACAGGTCCGCGCCGAGGCCCTGCAACAGCGCCTGCGCCCCGACGGGATCCGGGTACAGCGACGCGAGCACCCTCAGCACGCCGTCACGGTGCAACCCCGCCGCGGTCAGTGCCGCCATCGGTGTCTCCTCCCGGTCACGGGCCGGCCCACATCGACTGTAGCGGGCCCCGAACCACCCCGACCCGCCTTTACACAACAGGAATTGATCAGACGTCAGGTGCCGATTCCGTTCCGAACACCCGATGCGGTGCAGTGTCCGAACAAGCCGTCACGCGGACCACGTTCTGTGATAGTTGGTGTGCGGAGGGGATCCGCCGGACGGCGTACGGTCCCCGACGGGGGAGGTGGCACGGGGGTGGAGGAGTTCCGCGGGCGAAGGCCCGGATCCGGTGGCATGGAGCCGGTGTCCTTCGGGCTGGTGACGGAGACCGGCGAACAGGCCCGCTTCGACGAACCCCCCTACCGGGTGCGCCGACTGCGCCGCTCACCGGGCAGACATCCGGTCATGGTGCAGGAGGCGGGCGGCCCCGGCGCCGAGCAGCACATGCGCCACCACTTCGAACTCTTCGGCGGCCTGGCCGACTTCCACGGCCCCCGGCTGCCCCGCCAGCTCACCCAGGTCCTCGCCTACGACGACACCGCGCACCCCCACCGACTGCTCATCGACCGCCGCGGCCGGCGCCTGACCGACCCCGGCTTCCCGGACCGGCTGCACGGCCCCCGGCTGCGGCACGTCGTCCAGGACCTCTTCGAGGCCCTCGCCGCCCTGCACGAACCCCGCCTGGTGCACGGCCGCATCAGCCCCGAGCACCTGTGGTGGGACGAGGGCGACGGGCTCCAGCTCGCCGGACTCGACGGCGCCGTGCGCGCGGGCCAGCCACTGCCCGACCGGCCGGCCACCCCGTGGGACTCGCCCGGCTTCCGGCCCGGACTGCCCGCCGACGCCGAACAGGACGTGCACAGCGCCGCCCTCGTGGCGTTCTGGATCGCCACCGGCGAGACCGTCCCGCACGGCGCCACCCGCGAACACATCCACGCCCTGCTCGACCAGGGCCACGACGACTGGCTGCGCGAGCTGATGCGGGCCGCGTTCCCCCTGGGCTCCGGCAGGTACGCGCCCGCCCGCACACTGCTGCGCGCCCTCGCCGCCGACGCCGACCGAGGGGCCCTGTTCGAGCGGCCGTTCGCCGAGCGGGCGCGTCGACGCGAGGAGGCCGCCCGCGCCGAGTTCCACGCCCTGCGGACCCGCCAGCTCCAGGCCGGCGGCGGCCAGGCCGGCCCCTCCGTCCGGGCCACGACCACCGTCGGGGAACCGCCCGGCTGGTGGCGCCGGATGCGCGCCCGAGTGCGACCCGACCGCGACGACCCCACCACCGTCCGCGGCCTCGTCGTCGAGTGCCCGATGTGCCTCACCGACCTGGACTGGTACGCCGCCGACCGCGTGGTCCTCGACGAGACCCGCGGCATGGTCGCCGAGGCCGAACGCACCCCCGGCGGGCGCGAGGCCCGCAACGCCCAGCTCGCCCGCACCTACGTCGTCTGTCCCGGCAACGACGACGTGCCCCGGCACGAGATCCCCTACCGCTACCCGGCGTTCGGCACCGAACCGGTGCGCATCGGCCTGGTCGGCGCCTCCAGCACCGGCAAGTCCCACCTGCTCGCCGCCATGATCGACCAGGCCCGCAAGCCCACCGTCATGGCCCGCCACGGCCTACGCGTCGAGGCCCTCGACCCGCTGCACTACCACCGCTACCTCAACGAGGTCGTCACCCCCTTCATCGACAGCCGCCAGGAACTGCTGCCCACCGCCAACCGGCCCGACCCGCGCTACTCCACCGGCATGGTCGTCACCGACGAGCACACCGGCCGCTCGCACAGCGTCATCTTCTTCGACGTGGCCGGCGGCCGCCTGGAGCGCACCGGCCGCGACATGGACTTCCTCAACCGCCTCAACGCCCTGCTCTGCGTCGTCGACCCGACCCGCGTCCCCGGACTGACCGGGCAGCGCGCCGCGGCCGGCCGCGACCCGGCCTTCGAGCACGTCCGGCAGCGGCTGCGCCAGCAACTCGCCGACCCCGCCGTGCCGTTCCTGCCGGTGCCGTGCGCCCTGGTGGTCACCAAGTGCGACCTGCTGCGCTTCCGCGGCTACCGCGAGATCGACGGCTGGCTGCACGAGAAGCCGGACGCCGAGAACGACCTGAGCACCATCGAGCGCGAGAGCGAGGACGTACACGCCTTCCTCGGCGCCCGCGGCGGCCACGACTGGCTCCAACTGCCCGGCGAATGCGGGTACTCCACCCTCCACCTCGCCTCCGCCACCGGCACCCCGCCCCGCGACCAGCCCGGCGGCCAGGGCCCCCGCCTGTTCGACGAGACCATGTTCCGCCAGCAGCGCGTCCTGCGGCCGCTGCTCGCCCTGTTCGCCATGCGCGGCGTCATGACCGGCCCCGCCGCCGACGCCTTCCTGCGCGCCGGGGAGCGGGCGCGGTGATCCGGTCCGCGCGCGCCGACCTGACCGTCTACCGCTGGTCCGAGCGCTCCCTGCTCGGCCGCGGCGACGTCGGCCCGGTCACCACCTCACTCGAACGCGAGGCGCTGCTGCGCTGGAACAACCGGATCGAGCACCTCGTGTGGGCCGCCCAGGACGACGCCGCGGACACCGCCCCCGGCTTCGTCTACCTGCGCTACGGCCACGAGGCAGCCCTGCTGCGCAAGGTCCCCGCGCGCGACCGGCACGGCCGCTCCGGCTCCACCCTCACCCATGTGCTCACCGGCCCCGCCGACAGCATGGACCTGAACCTCGCGCTGGCCGCCTGCCGCAGCGACTGGGACGACTGGCTGCCGCCCCAGGCCCGCCAGGCCGCGCTCCTCGACGACCGGGCCCCGCGCGGCCCCGACTCCGAACTGCTGCCCCGTGTGCCCCTGGACCGGGTGCGCGGACTGCTGCTGCACCAGAACCACCTCCTCGACGACCTCGACAGCGCCGTCCTCGACGTGCCCGAGGGCCTGCTGACCCGGCTCGCCGAGACGCTCATGGAGCACCCCGGAGCCCCGCTCACCGTGGTCGGCTCACCCGTGCCGGGCGAGGTCGTGGTGCACGCGCTCGCCGAACTCCTCGGCCAGGTCGTCCTGGGCGACTGGACGTTCGCCACCCGCGAGGAGAGCGACGCGGTGCACGAACTCCCGCAGTTCGTCTTCGTCCGCTCGGACGCCACGGCCGGGCTGCAGGGATCCCGGCGCCGCGTCGACGCCCACGCCCCGGACGGCCCCGGCGGACCGCTGCACGCCTACGCCGCGCTGCTCGTCAGACTGCGCAGCAGACGCGGCCGGCAGGCCCTCGGACGGATGCGGCCCCCGCACCCCCTGGCCTCCGCCGAGCAGGTCCTCACCTGGCTCGACCAGCACAGCATGGCGCCCGGCCTGCTGAGCGACCTCACCAGCCTGCTGGAGGCCGCACCGCACGGCGACCTGACCGCCACCGAGGCCGCCTATCTGCACAGCCGCGCCGCGCTGCCCCGGGTCCGCCTGGAGCTCGGCCGGCTCAAGGACGGCCACCTCGCCCACCTGCTGGACGCCTGGTCGGCGCGGACGCCCGAACTGGACCACTACCGGCTCGTGCGCGAGGAGATCCGGCTCACGGCCCTCCAGCGCGCCTTCGACACCGCCTCGCAGGGCGCCCGGTCCGAGCTGGAGGACGTGCTGCGCACCGCCCCGCCCGGCCCGGACCTGGTCCGCGCGGTGCTGGAGGAACGGATGGACCGGGCGGCCCAGCGGGGCGTGGCCTTCGACGTGGTGCCGCTGCTGGCCTGCGCCGCCCGGACGGGACTTGCGAGGACCGACCTCGACGACTTGACGGAGGTACTGGTGGGCCGGTTCGAGATCACCGACCTCATCCGCGAGATAGACCGCATCAGCCGCACCGAACCCGACCGGGCCCGCGCCCTGCTGGAGCGCTGCGCCGAACACGGTTCCGGCCGCCGCGGCCGCCGGGACGCGCACGAGATGCTGCGCCGCACCGAGTTCCTGGCCGACGCCGTGGACCGCATGGCACCCCAGAACCCCGCACTGGCCATCCGCCTGTACCGCCTGCTGCTGCGCTGGACCACCGGCTCCCGGCTCGGCCGGCGCGCGGTGCACACCGTCCTCGCCGCGGCCGGGCCGCGACCGTCGCCGGCCCTGCTGTGGGCGCTGCTGGAAGCCTGCCGACGCGGCCCGGCCCGCAGGGCCGTCGTCGACACCGTCGTCGGCCAGTACTTCCGTGTCCAGCTGCCCGACCCCGCCGACCCGCGCGGGCCGAACACCCACGAAGCCTGGGACTGAGGGAGAACCAGTGGCCACCAACCCCGACTCCGGGCACGCACCGCCGCCCCCGGCCCCCGACCCCTCGCCGATGCTGGGCGCCGCCGCCGACGCCCTCGCCGCCAGCGCCCGGCTGCTCCCCGCGGACAGCTCCGGCCGCGGCGTGCTCACCTGGATCGCCCAGGACGCCAGGGCCGGCGGGCGCGCCCTGGCCGGGGTCGACCTGCTGCGCGCCTACCCGCCCGAGGTGCTGGTGCCCGACGCGGAGCCCCGCGGCAGCCGGCAGACGGCCGTCCTGTCCGCCGTGCGGGACGTGGCCGTGTTCCTGCCGATCGCGGTGACCTGGTTCTCGCTGTGGACCGCGTTCGACGACTTCGAGAACGCCCCCGAGGGCACCACGTTCCTCGAACTGTGGTCGTCCGGCTTCGGCGGAACCGCCGTACTGATCGTCGTGCTGCTCATCGCCGCCGTCATCGGCACCACCCTGTGGCTGCAACGCCTCGAATGGGCCGCGGGACGGGAAGCCTCCCGCGCGGGCCTGCGGCAGCGCGTCTCGGGTCAGCTCGCGGTCCTCACCATGGAGCTGTCCAAGCACGCGGTGCTGGAGGCGGCATCCGTGCCCGCCCGCCAACTCGTCGGCATCGCACGGGACATCACCACCAGCACCGCCCAGCTCTCCCGGACCATGCACGCCAGCACCGACCGGCTGGAGAAGATCTTCGAGCCCGGCCCCGAGGGCAGGTTCGTCTCCGCGCTCGACAAGTGGTCGCACTCGGCGCACGAGTTGAGCGAGATGGGCCGCTCCCTCACCGTCCCGCACCAACTGGTGCGCGACTTCGCCAGGATGCGCGAGGAACTCCGCGAGGACGAGGAGGCCACGCGCCGGACGCTGACCCGTCTGCTCGGCGAACTGCGCTCGGCCGCGGGCAGCTCGCAGGAGGCCAACCGGGTGCACGCCACCGTCGCCGACGAGGTCTCCGAGACCACCCGCCGCATCGGCGAGGCCATGCTGCTGTTCGTCGACACCAGCCAGCGGCTGTACTCGTACATGGACGCCCTGCAACACGTCCTCGCCGTGCTGGAGACCGGACGCGGCCCCAACGGCGGGGCGATGTCGAACTCCGACGGGGACACGGGGTACGGGGGCTACGACGGTTACGGCGGACCCGGCGCGACCGGCGGGCCGGGGACACCCGGCGGCTCCGGCGGCTACGGCGGTCCCGCCCAGCCGGGCCACCGCGCGGCCGGCGGCGGCACGGGCAACACCAACGGCACCGGTAACGGCCAGGGCACCCCGCGGACGTTCAGCGAGCCCAGGGACCCGAACGCACCCGGCGACCCGGGCGCGCCCGGCCGGCCCCCGGCCCCGCCCTCGCCGCGGCGCCCCGGTGACGACTGGTACG
Source organism: Streptomyces sp. NPDC006458 (assembly GCF_040612135.1). Lineage (NCBI taxonomy): Bacteria > Bacillati > Actinomycetota > Actinomycetes > Kitasatosporales > Streptomycetaceae > Streptomyces > Streptomyces sp. NPDC006458. Next base: position 97,082 of record NZ_JBEXPR010000012.1, read on the forward strand.
GCGAGGAGCGGACGTGAGCCCGCGGCGCCCGGCCGGGCCCGGCATCGCCCCGCGCCACCTCGCGGGCTGGCTCTTCGCCGACCTGTTCCTGGTGCTGTTCCTCGTGGTCATCGGCATGGCGGCGTCCGACGGCACGGACGAGCCGATCGGCAGCGGGTCACCGACGGCGTCCGCCTCGGCCTCGGGGCCCCCGACCCCGTCGCCCTCGCGGACCCGCAAGGGCCCGGTCGGCCTGGACCCCGAGCGGCACACCTTCGCCGTGACCCTGAGCCGGGGAGCCACCGGCCGCTCCGCCGGCGGGGGCGCCCTGGCCGCCGGCGACCGGCGCAGACTGGTCGCCGCGCTGGACCGGGAGACGCGGCGCAGCGGCGAGGGCCGCCGGATCGGCATGGTCATCACCTTCGGGCTCGCCCCGCAGGAGATGCTCGGCGCGGCGACCGACCTCGCCGAGGACGTCAACCGCACCCTCAAGTCCGGCCGTCCCCAGGCATTCTGCGGCGGCCAGGTCGGCACCCGGGCCTTCTGGTTCGGGGGTTCGGCGGACCGTGTGGAGGTAGAGCTGTACTACATCAACTCCTGTGCGAAAGGGGGAGAAGGATGACCGGCACCGGTGGGGACGGCCCGGACGGGACCGAGATCGGCAGCGTGCGGTTCAACGACCGGGGTGAGCTGGAGTTCTACGACGGGACGGCCTGGGCGCCGTACGCCGACTTCGCGGTGGCCGACGCGGAGGAAGCGGTCCTGTTCCGCGGGTCGGACCCGGTGGTGCGGCCGGGGCAGGAGGACGGCCCCGCGGCCCTCGACGGCGACCCCGAGGGCCCGGAGCACCGGTGACCACACCCGCGGGCCCCCAGCCACCGGCCGACGCCCCGCTGGTCTCCGCCGCGCAGGCGGCGGTCACCGACATGCGCACCACCGCCCGCTGGACCATCGCCGCGTTCGCCGCCGTCGGCGGAGTCATGCTGGGCGGGCTGCCCCTGGCCGGGATCGGCGAGGTGCACGACGGCGGCGACCTGGCCCTGGCCTCGGCCGGGCTGGCCCTCGCCGTCCTCGGGGTGGCCTGGGCGATCTGGCACACCGCCGAGGCCCTCACGCCCCGCCTGACCACGCTGCGGGTGCTCATCGACCCGACGCCCCGCGAACGACGGGAGCTGGCCGACCTGCACGCCGAACTCGAAGCCTCCCCGAGGGCGTTCTACGGCCCCTTCGGCACCGCGCCCGCCGAACTGGACGCGGCCTGCCATCTGCACGGCAAGGTCGCCGCGAACCTGGAGGCCCTGCTCGTCCACGAGACCGACGCCCGCCGCCGCGCGGAGGCCTCGCACCGGCTGACCCTGGCCCGCGCCAACGCCGAGCAGGCCATGCGCCGCCGCCGCGACCTCCTCGAACTCGCCCACGCCTGGCAGGTCCGCGGCGCCCTGCGCCGGGCCCGGCTGCACACCATGGCGGGCGCGTTCTCGGTGGTGGCGGGGGCGGTGGTGTTCCTGCTCGCGACGGCCGGCTGAGCCGCGGTCGAGCGTCGCGGGGCAGCCGGGAAGGTGACGACAGGCCCTAGCCCAGCCGCGGGATCTCGATCGCCGGGCAGCGGTCCATGACCATGTCCAGGCCGGCGGCGCGGGTGCGGTCGTAGGCCGCCTCGTCGATGACGTCGAGCTGGAACCAGACGGCCTTCGCGCCCTTGGCGACGGCCTCGTCGGCGATCTCCCCGGCGAGGTCGCTGTTCACGAACACGTCGACGACGTCCACCTCGAAGGGGATGTCCGCGAGCGAGGCGTAGCCCGGCTCGCCGTGCACGGTCTCCGCCTTGGGATGCACGGGCACGACCTTCTTGCCGTAGCGCTGCAGCACCTGGGCGACGCGGTACGCCGCGCGCTCGCGGTTCTGCGACAGGCCGACCACGGCCCAGGTGTCACCGGACCGGGTGAGAATCTTGCGGACCGTCGCTGCGTCGCCGTACACCAGGGTCTCCCTCGGCCTCGTCGTCCCACGGGCGGCCGATGCCGCCCTCAGACGCCAACAGAACGGGGCGCACGCTGATTCCCCGCGCCGGGGCAGCGCGACGCCGTGACCTGAATGCGTACGACATACCTGCGCACTCCGGCACACGCGCCTACGCTCGCTTCGTGCTGCGCATCATCGACGCCCGTACCGGCGAGCCCGTCGAGGCCGCCCCCGTCCGCCGGGGCCTGACCCGGGTCGAGGCCCATGCCGACGGGCCCGGCCTCACCGCCCTGCGTGTCCTGCTCGTCGCCGACCTGCTGGTGCGCGCGCTGGAGCTGGGCGGCACCCCCGTGTGGGCCGTCCTCACCGGAGCCCCTCGGGAGGCGGAGCTGCGCGCGGCCGCGGCGGCCCTCGGCGTACGGCCCTTCGAGGACAGCCGGGACGTCGGCGCGGGCCTGGGCGAGGCGCAGGTCATCCACGTGGCGGTCCGGGGCGCGGGCGGCCCGGCGGCCGAGGGCGTCCGGATCGAGGTCGCCCCCGTCCTCGCGGCCTCGGACCCCGACCCCGACCCCGCGGTCCTGCGCCTCGCCCTGCTCACCCGGCCGCGCGGCACCGCCGTGAGCCTGGACACCGCCACCCGCACCGAGGCGCACGACAGCCTGCTGCGCTGGCGCAGGGCGGTCGCCGGATGGGCGCGCAGCCCCTCCCGGCCGGTCCCGGCCGACCTACGGCGGCGCCTGCGCGAGGCATGGGAGGACGACCTGGACCTGCCCGGCGTCCTGCGGGTGCTGCGTCAGGTCGAGGAGGCCGGGCCGGAGCTGCCCGACGGCGCCCGCTTCGAGACGTACGCCTACGCCGACCGGCTGCTCGGCCTCGACCTCACCCACGACCTGGGAGCCCCGCGGTGAACGCCCGCGCGGGAGCGGGCCCGCTGCGCCGCCTGGTCGTCCTGCGGCACGCGAAGTCCGCCTGGCCCGAGGGCGTGCCCGACCACGAACGCCCGCTGGCGGGCCGGGGCCGCCGGGACGCCCCCGAGGCGGGCCGCGCGCTCGCCGAGGCCGACTGCGTACCGGACCTCGCGGTGTGCTCCACGGCCGTACGCGCGCGCCGGACATGGGAGCTGGCCTCCGCCGAATGGGCCACCCCGCCGCGGGTGCGCTACGACGACCGGGTGTACGCCGCCGACGTGCCGGACCTGCTGACCGTGGCGCGCGAGACACCGCCCGAGGTGCAGACCCTCCTGCTGGTCGGCCACAACCCCGGTCTGGAGGAACTGGTCCTCACCCTGGCCGGCAGCGCCCTGGACGACTCCCTGGAGGCGGTCCACGAGAAGTTCCCCACCTCGGCGATCGCGGTCCTCGCCTGGTACGGGCCCTCCTGGGACGCCCTCGCACCGGGCCGCGCGCTGCTCATGGGCCTGATGGTGCCGCGGGGCACTAGAAACTAGGTCCTTCCGGCCCGCGCGCACCGCATAGGCTGGCGGGATGCAGGACGAGTACCGCACAGTCGCCCGCGCGGGCGTGCACGAGACCGAGGTGAATCGCTCCCGCTTCCTGTGCGCGCTCGCCCCCGCCGCCACCGAGCAGGAGGCCCAGGACTTCGTCGCCGCGGTCCGCAAGGAGCACGCGGACGCCACGCACAACTGCTGGGCCTACGTCATCGGCGCCGACGCCTCCGTCCAGAGGGCCAGCGACGACGGCGAACCCGGCGGCACCGCGGGCGTCCCCATGCTCCAGATGCTGCTGCGCCGCGACATGCGCTATGTCGTCGCCGTCGTCACCCGCTACTACGGCGGGACCAAGCTCGGCGCGGGCGGCCTGATCCGCGCCTACGGCGGTGCCGTCGGCGAGGCCGTCGACACGCTCGGCACCCTCACCCGCCGCCGCTTCCGCCTCGCCACGGTCACCGTCGACCACCAGCGCGCCGGCAAGGTCGAGAACGACCTGCGGGCCACCGGCCGGGAGGTCCGCGAGGTCCGCTACGCCGAGCGGGTCACGATCGAGATCGGCCTCCCCGACGCCGACGTCGACGCCTTCCGCGCCTGGCTCGCCGACATCACCGCCGGGACGGCGGGGTTCGAGGTGGGCGGGGAGGCGTACGGGGACGCCTGAGTCAGGACGGTGACGGCTCCTCGGTGAGGTCCTCCTCGCCGATCTGCCGGCCCGACTGGTAGACGGTCACGACCCCGTCGTGGATCTCGTAGCGGTACGGGCCGTTGTGTGCCACGTAGCCGGAGCCGGTCCGTTCGGCCTTCATGGCGATGCCCTTCTCCCGTCCGTCGCTGAACTCGCCGTAGTAGTACAGCGATCCGGATCCGGTCCGGCACAGGGTGATCTGCTTGTTTCCCGTGCGGAACGCCTCGACCAGCTCGGCGCCCGACCCGTCGGGCAGCTCGGCCGCGATCCGCTCCGGGCAGGCGGTCGCGCCCCGGGTGTCCGCGGTGGCGTCGGAGTCCGGGCCGCCGCCGCTCGTGTCCCAGTCGGCGGAGCAGCCGCGCCCGATCAGCGTGAGCAGGGCGAACACCATGAGCAGACCGAAACAGCCGCTCACACAGCCGTTCTTCTTCTTCGCCGGCCGGGGCGGGGCGGGGCGCACCCACGGGGGCGGCGTGGGCGTGGGCGCCGGGCTGGGGTGCGGGGGTGCCGGTGTGCCCGGCCGGTAGCCGGTGGTGGAGGACGGCGGGAAGAACACCGGGTCCACGGTGTACGGCGGGGTGGTGGCCCGGGTGCCCGAACCGCCCGTGCGGGTCGGCCTGGGCGTGGAGGACGAGGTCGGGGTGCGCGAGGTGGACGAGGGCCGCGAGGTCGGCGTGCGGGGCGTGGACGTGCCTGACGTGGACGTCCGTGATGCGGACGTCCGTGACGAGGAGGAGCCGGACGACGTGGGCGTCCTGCCGGATGCCGCCTTCTTGGTCGTCGGCCTGGGCGGTGTCGACTTCTTGGCGGCACCGCCCCCGGAGGACGACGGCTTCGGCGGGGTCTTCTTGGCCGCCGCCTTCCAGTTGGTGCCGCAGGCGATGCACGCCAGGTCGGTGCGGGCGTTGTTGGTGTCGCACTCCGGACAGCGCCAGTCGGCCGTGGGACGGCCGCCGCCGCTCGCGGGGCGCTTGGCGGCGGGCCGGGGCGCGCCGCCCGCCGGCGCGGCGCCCTTCCTGCCGCCCGTCGGAGCCGACTTCCTCGCGCGGGGCTTGTCCGCGGCGCCGGACGGTCCGGGGGAGGCGGCGCCCAGGCGCCGGGTGCCGCCGCACACCTCGCAGGACGTCTCGCCCGGGCCGTTGTAGCTGTCACAGTCCGCGCAACGCCAGTTGGCCGCCACGTCCTCCCGCCCTCCCTCTCATGTCGTCGCCGTACGGGTCAGCCGCCGGACTCGGCGATGTTCGCCATCACCGCGCCGAACAGCTCCTCGGACGCGGGCCCCGCAGGTGCCGCGATCCAGTCCGGCGAGTCCAGCGGCACCCGCTCCAGCGGGGCGGCCTCCTCGGCCGGCTCCGTCTCCTCCTCCTGGTGGGCCGGCAGGCGCAACCGCTTGCGCAGCAGTTCGGTCACCTCCTGCGCCTCCAGCAGCCGTTCGGGCGGTACGTCGGCCCTGACCACGACGAGTCCCGGCGTGAGGGGCACGTCCATCCGCAGCCGGAAGATCCACTGGTGGGTGCCGTCGGACTCCTGCGGAACCAGCCGCACCTCGACGCAACTCCGCGCGTCGCACTCGATGACGCAGTAGCCGTCCCAGGTGAAGCGAAGGTAGCCCTGCTTGAGCCAGTCCAGTCGGAAATCCGGCCACTGGACGTACGTCACAGGCTGTTCGCGATCGTCTCGATGATCTCGTCCATCTCGAACTCCTCCAGTCCCTCGCCCGCCTTGGAGGCGAAGTGCAGGGTGAGGTCCCACTCCTCGGCGATCGGGTCGGACCACGGGGCCTCGTCCGGCGCGAACAGCACCAGCCGCTTGGCCGACTGCTCCATCACCGCGGTCTGGCTGCGGGCGTATCCCCACTGCTCGAACAGCTCGTCCAGGTTGCGGGGGATGCCGTTCGGGTACGCCGGTGAGGCGGCGCCGACGGTGCCCAGGGCGTGGGCCGGCGCGTCGGTGAACATCACGATCACATGCCGTCGGCGGTCCAGGCCCCTCTCCCAGGGGGAGTTGATGGCCAGAGCGAGCGCCTCCAGCCCGGACTCGGGGATGTCGCCGCCGCCGATGGCGTCGATGCCCCGGACGAACTCCTGGAACTCCTGCGCCTGCGCGGGCAGATGGAGGAAGCCGGTCTGCTCCAGGGGCGCCGCCGCGGTGTCGCCGAAGTCGCGGAAGGCGATGACCTTCAGCCGGAGCTGGCTGATCGCCTTGCCCTTCTTGGCCATCACGTCGTTGAGCCGGTCGTGGAACTGCAGGGCGCTCGCCTTGACGTTGTCGAGGACGGGGAACATGCTGCCCGTCGCGTCGACGCAGAGCACGATGTCGACGGCGTACTGCAGATTGCCCTGGTACTGCTCGATGTTGCTCATGCCTGGCCTCCTGGGATGGAACGGGTGTGCGGCGTGGGTGCGTCGCGGGTCAGTCGCCGGTCGGCCGGCGTGTGTCGCGGTTGCCGAGGTTGATCCGCACGCGGGACGAGCGGGGTGTGCCGGTGCCGGAGGACGGTGTGGGCTCCGCGGGTGCCGGGGGCGGCGGGGCCGCCTTCGCGGGCGTCTCCGGCGGCGGCGCGGGACGCTCCTCGGCGGGGGCGGGCGGCGCGGGACGCGGCCGTCCGGAGGTGCCGAGGTTGGCCTTGATCCGGCTGGGGCGGCGTCCGGCTCCGGTGGGCGCGGCTTCGCCGGTCCCCGCCTCGGAGGGCCCGGTCGGGCGCGGAGTCCCGTCGGGCGTCCGGGGCCTGGGAGTGGTGGTGCCGGGCCTGCGGTGCTGAAGGGCGCACACCTTCGGATCGGAGAGTTCCTTCAGGAACGACGCCATGGGCGGGCGGCTGCCCGGCGCGCGGGACGTCATGGCGCGCAGCAGCTCCAGCATGGTGTCCGACAGCCGGGTGTCCAGGTCGAGTTGCTCGCCCGCGTTGATAGCGTCGGCGGGTGAGCCGTACCTCGGGTCGTGGTGCGGGCGATCGCCCGTGAGGTACTGGTGGGTCATCAGGCCGAGCGCGAACACGTCCACCGCGCAGGTGAGATGCTCCGGCCCGGTGGCGGTGTCGCCCTGCATGTAGCGGCGCCACTCGGGAGCCCCGTACAGGGAGTCGCCGACCACGGCCTCGGGCGCCGGCGGGTCGCCGGAGACGTAGGAGTCGTCGAAGTCGATCAGCTTGGCGGTGTGGAAGGCGGCGCCCTCGCGCTTTTGCACGAGGACGTTCAGGGGCTTGAGGTCGCCGTGCACGATGTCGATGTCGTGCAGCTGCTTCAGGCTCATGCCCAGCGTCTTGAGCAGCACCATCTTCTGCCGCGGCTCAAGGCTCTGCGGCTTCTCCAGGCTGGAGGTGTCGATCCGCTCGGTCACCTTGTAGAAGGTGCTGCCCTCGTGGAAGAAGTCCGTGGCCAGCACCAGGTTGCCGCCGCCTCTGGCGTCCGGGCGCAGCCGCTTCATGATCGTGCGGTGGCGGTCCTCGAACTCCCGGGCCACCTCGCGGCGGATGCGCACGCTCTGGCTGTCCGCGGCGTCGTCGCGGGGCCGCTTGGGCTCCAGGAACCGCTTCACGAAGTACTGATGACCGGCCTTCTCGGCGAAGGCCCAGATGCATTTCCCGCCGTTGGCGTTCGTGGGCTCGCTGATGATGCGGTAGCCCCCGATGACATCGCCCAGTCTCATGCGCGCTCCTCGGGTGCGGCGGGCAGACGGATCTCGTAGCCGCGGCGGTAGTCGCGCCAGGTGTCGTCCTGCCAGGCGCGGATCCTCTTGTTCAGCTCCACGGCGTCCTCGGGCGGCGCCGCGGCCTCCCCGGCACCGGGGGAGTGCCGGTCCAGGCCGCGCGGCCGTGTGCGGACGTAGCGCTCGTGCACGACGCCGAGGCGAGGGGCGAAGCGGGCCCGCAGATGCTCGAAGTTCTCCTAGCCGAGCGCGACGAGCGCCAGCGACGCGTCGTCCGCGGTGTAGCTCTCCACGTCACGGCGGATCAGGTCGGCCCACTCGCCCACGGTGCCCGCCTCGTGCAGGCCGCGCAGCAGGACGGCCTCGAAGTCGGCGGGCGTGTGCACATAGCCGAAGAACCCGTCCGTGGCGACGACCAGGACACACGGCAGCCGGTGGGTGAGCGGATGGCTGTCGATCTCGAAGTCCCGGTCGGCGCACACCACGTTCGTCATCGGCGGGTCGCTGCGCAGGAGTTCCAGCGTGTCGCTCTCATGGGTGTGGTCACGGGTGAGCACCTGGAGCCCGGCGTCGGGCGTGAGCAGATACGCGCGGGAGTCGCCCGCCCACAGGGGCCGCAGCCGCACCTCGCTCCCGCCCTCGGGCACGTGGTAGTGCACCGCCGCCAGCGTGGTGGGCAACTGGCGGCGCATGGTTCCGCCGATCTTGCTGTGCCGTTGCGGGGCCGTCGCGAGGAAGTACCGCAGGTACTGGTGGAGCTTCTCCGGCCTCCGGCTCCACGACCTCCGGGGCCGTGTCGCGGAACCAGCAGTCCGTCGCCAGCCGCGCCACCCGCGCACCCACCCAGGCGCCGGTGCGGGCCGTGCCGTCCGGCGCCGTCCACACGGGTGCCGCGCCCGCGCCGCCGGACCCGTCGAACACGGCCAGCAGACCCTGCCGGCTCGGCAGATGGTGGGCGACGAACGGCTCCGCGTCCTCCCCGCGTCCCGGCACCCGTTCCGTCCACACGGACAGCGCCGGCATCCGCTGGTCCTCGCACCAGATCCGGCGGGAGACGGGCGTGGCCACGGGTTCGAGCTCGGGCTCGGGCTCCGTCCGCGGTTCCCCTGAGGCCCGGGGACCCTCGGCGGCCCGTGGACCCTCGGCGGCCCGGGGATCCCGGGCGGGCGGCTTCTCCGCGTACCAGGGCGGGGCCCCGGCCGGGGCCCGGAGCGAGTGTTCCTGCTCGGTCAACGCCGCTCCCCACCTTGTGCGCCGGCTCCGGAACCGTCACCGCGCGGCCGTTTGGCGGTACCGCGCACCCGGCTCACGCGCACAGCGGTGCCCTCGCCGGGTCCGTCGTGGCGGCCGCCGGTCGTGCCGTCGGGCTCGCGCTCGCCGGGGCGGTTGCCCTCGGCGCTCCGGGACCCGCGGTCCCCGCGCTCCCGGCCGCCGAGTTCGCCGGCCGCCGTGGTGCTGCCGGTCGTGCCGTCGCCGGGCCCGCCCTCCGTCGTACCGCCGGACCGCCGCTCGCCGCGAGGGCTCCGCGGCGAGCCACCAGGCCCCCGGTCGCCGAGGCCGCTCCCCAGGAGGCGGCCGGGCTCGCGGTCGGAGCGACCCTCGCGCCCGCTGCCGCCGAGGCCGTCGGCGTCCCAGCGGGTCCGGCCGCCGCCGGGGCGGCCGTCCGTCCCGGCGGCATCCGAGCGGCGTCCCGCGACGGGCTCCCGGTCGGCGGGGCGCCGGGAGCCGGGCCTGTGCGCGTCACCGGTGCGTCCCTCGAAGCCTTCGGGCAGCGGCTCGTCGTCGGGGGGACCGGCGGAGGCGGCCGCGCGGGCGACGGTCCGTCGCGGGCGGGCCGGGGGCGCGGTGTCGCGGGCGTACCCGCCTCCCGGGCCGCGTTCCGCGTCCCGTTCGTGCGCGTCGCCGTGCCGCTCCCGCACCACCTCGCCTCGGAGCGGCTCGCGTTCTGGGCCGCTCTCGCGTTCGTCGGTGCCGCTCTCCAGCGCACGGGTCGCGGTACCCCGCAGCCGCCCGCGGCGGGTCGCGGTCTCGAACAGCTCGTCGCCGTCGCGCAGCACCTCTTCCAGGACCGCGCGCTCCAACTCGGCCTGTTCGAAGGGCTCGCGGTCGGCGTCACCGCGCTCCAGGACCATCCGCATGACCTCGCGGCGGACCTCCCGCTTCTCCGCCTCGCCCTTCTCGAACCAGGCGAGCGCGGCCCGCGGGCCCTCTCGCTCCATGATCTCGGCCAGCAGCCCGTCGACGCCCTCCTCGCGGATCATCTCCACATGGCGTCCGCGGCGCATACGGTCCAGCCGGGTCTCCCGTACGACGTCCCGGAACTCGCGCCCGCTGGCCGTGACCTCGTCCTCGTCGACGAGGAGTTCGATCTGGATGTCGCGCAGCCGTACCGCGTCGTCGCCCCTGAACCCCGCCAAGGCGGAGTTCAGCGCGATCTCGGCCTCGTGGAACTCGGAGATGTCGTAGTCCCGGGCGACCGAGCGCAGGGTCCTGCGCAGATGGCCGTACAGGGCGCCGCTCATGTCGCGGATGCCTCGCGAGACGACCTCGGCGGGGTCGGCGACCGAGCACACCAGGTCGACCCGGCTGCGGAACGAGAACGTGGCGTCGCGGCTGAGCACCGGGATGTCCAGGAGCAGCCGGTGCTCGGTCATGTCGACCGTGACCATGGTGTGGTACGCCCCGAAACGCGAGGAGGGGATCTCCTCGCCGCTGCGGACCGTCAGCGAGGGGCCGCTGTCACGGACCAGGACCAGGGCCCGGCCGGGAGCCGGCGGCCGCAGCGGGTTGACCAGCCGCCATCTGGGCACGTCTTCGCTGTTCAGCACGGGGTCGTAGGTCTGTTCCTCCATGTCTCCCCCTCTCCTTCGTGGTGTCGGTTGCGGACGGCGCGCCGAGGCGGGCGCGCGGGTGGATCAGCGGCCGCGGTCGAGCGTGCGCAGCAGCCGGGCGGCATTGGGCGACGGGTCCTCCCGGGCGTCAGCCCACCTCTCCAGCCACCACAGCAGCCGCTCGCGGTGCCGGCCGGGCCGCCGGGCGACGGACACCAGCAGCGCGCCGACGGCGTCGAGGCCACCGGGGGCGGCGTCGGCGTACTCGTCGATCCAGCCGCGCAGCGCTTCGAGCGCCGGGTCCTGCACCGGCCTGCGGGCCAGGGCTCTCGCCCACAGTTCCGCGAGCCGCTCGTGGTGGAGGGGCAGTTCGGACAGCAGGACGGGGACGCCGGGCACGCGTTCCGGCTCGCTGCCCGGCCCGGCCGCGGCCAGGACGGGCGGTTCGTAGGGCCGGGACACGGCGAACACGAACGCGGACAGCGTCTTGACGACCATCGGGGACAGGTCCTGCGGTTGTGACCAGTCCAGGTACGCGTCCAGGAGTTCCCCCGTCCGCCCCTGGTGGATCAGATGGAGGCCGCCCCAGGCCACCGAGGGGAGCGTGCCCCAGTCGTCTCCGCGGTCCAGCGCCCGGTGCAGCACCGCGACGGCCCGCTCCGGCGCGGTCCGGCCGAGGAGTCCGCCCACCGTGTCGGCCGCGGTACCGGCCAGCCGCCGCTGATGGGCCGAGGTGCCACCGCCCGCCCACTGGTCCAGCAGCTTCCACACGGCCTCGGCTGTCTCGGGGCGGCTGCCCGCCACGCTCAGCGCGGTGGCGGCGGCCTGCCGCAGGGGCCAGGAGGTGCCGCCCGCCCAGGTGGTGAGGAAGCGGTGCACGGCGTAGTGCGGATCGGCCAGGGCCAGCACCCCCGCCGCGACGGCGGCCCGCGCGCGTACCTCGAGGTCGCGATGGCCGAGCAGCGTCCGCAGCCAGTCCAGCAGGGCGTCGCGCTGTCCGTCGAGCGCGGTCCAGGCGTAGGCGAGGATGACCTGGCCGAGCAGGGCGTTGCGGAACCGCAGGCGGGGCGGGCCGGCCGTCAGGTCGTCGGCGGCGGGCAGATCGAGGCGGATCCACTGCTGTTCGTGTCCGAGCCGGTCGCCGAACCGCAGGGCGGGCGGGGCCGGGTCGGGTTCGGTGAGCGCCGCCCGCAGCCGGATCGCGGCGTCGGCGACCGTGAGGTAGCCGCACTCCTCCAGCACGGCCGCGGCGAGCGCGAAGGACACGGCCTCCGGGTCGCGGTACCGGTCGAACCAGGCACGGACCTGGGCGCTCGGGTCGCGCAACCGGGCCACGGCGGCGGCCACGTCCCCGTCCGTGCGGATCACGGACGCCAGCCGGGCGGCGTTGCGCGCGGCTGGCTGCTCGCGCAGCGCTGTCGCGGCGCCGCTGCGCTCCAGCAGGGCGCGCAGGTCGGCCTGGGCCCGCGCGCTGCCGCCGTGCCCGAGGACCCGGCGCTCGACGACGGCCAGGGGATCGACGGGTCCGAGCGTGTGCCGGGCCACATGGTCGGCGCCGGGTCCGGCCGTGAGGATCTCCAGGTCATGGCCGCCGGTGAGGACCAGATGACAGTCGGCCGCGCGCAGCGCCGCCACAACCGCCGCCCACCGGTCCGTCGCGCGCGAGCCGCCGGTGCCGGACTCGGCGGCCAGGCGCTCCACCGCGGCCGGGCCGTCGTCGAGGGCGGCGAGATACCCGGAGTGCTTCACCGGCGGCTGCCAGCCCGCCGTCAGGATGACCGAAGGCGTCTGCAGCCGGTGACAGCCGCCCGCGCCGCCGCCGTCCAGGACCATCGCCTCGGCGAGCAGATTGACGGCGGCCGCCTCGCGCCCGCTGCCGGGCGGTCCGGTCAGCACCAGCAGCCGCCGCTCGCGCAGGGCGTCCACGGCCTCGTCGTAGCCGTCGGGCTGGACGAACAGTTCGGTGTGGTCGGCGAGTTCGGTCTCGTCCAGGGCGGCGACCTCCGTGCCGCCCCGCCGTGCGGTGCCGCGGCCGGCGTCGCCGGAGTGGAAGCCGCCGCCGAAGCTGACGCTGTCGTTGAACAGGGCCAGGGTGCCGATACGGGTGCCGGAGGCGTCGGCGTTGAGCCGCCGGGCGATCTCGTCGGCCAGCGCTCCCGCGCGCAGCGCCTCCGACCGTTCGGCGTCGTCGCGCCCGGCTCCCGAGGCGAGGGCGCGCAGCGCGTCCTGCTCGCTGACCGGGCCGTCGTGGTCCTCGCCGCCGGCCTGCGGCCCGGCGGCCGGTGGCGTGCCGTCCCGCGGCGGGTCCTCCGGGGCGTCCCGCGGCGGGTCCTTCGGGGTGTCGTCGACGGTGGCCGCACGGCGCTCGGGCCGCGGGCTCCTGGCGGAGCTTTCCTCGCTCATGCTGTGCTCTTCGGCCTTCGGATCAATGGCTGTGTTCCGGTCACGCGCCGGAGTCCTGTCGTGCGCCGCCCCCGGGGCCCCGGTCGCGCGCCCCCGGGGTGCGGCCGTAGGCCCGCCGTGACTCGGTCGTGAGCCGCCCCGTGAGGGTCGTACGCCCCGTCCGCGGACCGCCACGCGCGCGTGCCCGCACGGCACTGTCCGGCGAGGAGAGGCGCGGCTCGCAGCCCGTACGGGCGTGGGCCGGGGCCTCTACGACGTCGTCCAGTCGCCCCGCACTTCGACCTTGCCGTTGAACACCTGGGCGTTCTTGATCAGAGCCGCGCTGATCTGCGCCCCGCCGCGGCCCTGCGCGGCGACGGCCTCGTCGACCAGCCGGCGCATCTCCGCCTCGAAGGCCGAGTCCAGCAGCATGTGCGCGGCGAGCTGGCGTTCCAGGGTCTGCCGAGCGCTCTCGTCGTCGGGTGCGCCGGCCACCCGCTCCAGGGCGTCCTCGGCGTCGGAATGTCCGCGGAACCGCGTGCGGATCCGCTCGACCAGGCGGGCCCCGCCGGCCCAGCCCGACCGCCCGGCCTCCTGGCCCGCCGACTCCAGTGCCCCCTTGACCACGAGCGCGACACCTGCCGCCGCCACGGCCGTCACCGGATCCATAACTTCGTCCCCCGTACTTCCCGTCCGGACCGGGCAGTCAATGTAGGCCACCGGGAAGGGCCCGCACGTGCTTCTTCTCACATTGGCCGAAACCCGACGAACGGCAACCACAATCTGCCCGTCCGGGCCCCGCGTTGACGAGCCGACGGCCGAACGCCCGGAACAGACATCACTGGAGTTGCCGCCCGTGATGTCAGACCCGGCCGTTAACCTCGGGGATCATGAGGCTCCTGCACACTTCCGACTGGCATCTCGGCCGGGCGTTCCACCGGGTGAACATGCTCGGTGCCCAGTCCGAGTTCATCGGCCACCTCGTCGCGACCGCGCGCGAGCGCGAGGTGGACGCGGTGGTCGTGGCGGGAGACGTGTACGACCGGGCGGTGCCGCCGCTCGCCGCGGTGGAGCTGTTCGACGAGGCCCTGCACCGGCTGGCCGGTCTCGGCGTCCCCACGGTGATGATCTCCGGCAACCACGACTCCGCGCGACGGCTCGGCGTGGGGGCCGGGCTGATCGGGCGCGCGGGCATCCATCTGCGGACGGACCCGGCCGCGTGCGGCACGCCCGTGGTGCTGCCGGACGCCCACGGGGACGTCGCCTTCTACGGACTGCCGTACCTCGAACCCGCCCTGGTCAAGGACGAGTTCGCAATCGAGCGGCCGGGGCACGAGACCGTGCTCGCGGCAGCCATGGACCGGGTCCGCGCCGACCTCGCCACCCGCGCGCGGGGCACGCGCTCCGTCGTCCTGGCGCACGCGTTCGTCACCGGCGGCGAGGCCAGCGACAGCGAGCGGGACATCGCCGTCGGCGGTGTGGCCGCCGTCCCCGCCGGTGTCTTCGACGGCGTCGACTACGTGGCGCTGGGGCATCTGCACGGCTGCCAGACCATCACCGACCGCGTCCGCTACTGCGGCTCCCCGCTGCCGTACTCCTTCTCCGAGGCGGGCCACCGCAAGAGCATGTGGCTCGTCGAGCTCGACGCCCGGGGCGCGGTCGCCGCCGAGCGTCTCGACTGTCCGGTGCCCCGCGCGCTGGCCAGGATCAGGGGAACCCTGCAGGACCTGCTCGCCGACCCGGCCCTCGCCCCGCACGAGGACGCCTGGGTCGAGGCCACCCTCACCGACGCCGTGCGCCCGGCTGACCCCATGGCCCGGCTCGCCGAGCGGTTCCCGCACACCCTCAGCCTGGTGTTCGACCCCGAGCGCACCCCCGACGACCCGGACGTGTCCTACGCCCGGCGCCTGGCGGGCCGCAGCGACGAGGAGATCGCCGAGGACTTCGTGGCCCATGTGCGCGGCGCGGGTCCCGACGAGCGGGAGCGGGCCGTGCTGCGGGACGCCTTCGACGGCGTGCGCGTGGACGCGGCCGTGCGGGAGGTGGCCCGGTGAGGCTCCACCGCCTGGCACTGACCGCCTTCGGCCCCTTCGGAGCCTCCCACACCGTCGACTTCGACGCCCTGTCGGCCGCCGGGCTGTTCCTGCTGCACGGCCCCACCGGAGCGGGCAAGACCTCCGTCCTGGACGCCGTCTGCTACGCCCTCTACGGCTCGGTGCCCGGCGCCCGCCTCGGCACCGCCCTGCGCAGCGACCACGCCGCGCCCGCCGCCCGTACGTCCGTGACGCTCGAACTGACCGTCGCCGGGCGGAGGCTGGAGATCACCCGGCAGCCGCCCTGGGAGCGGCCCAAGAAGCGCGGCGCCGGAACCACCCTCGACAAGGCCCAGACCTGGCTGCGCGAGTACGACGCCACCGCCCGGGCCTGGAAGGACCTCAGCCGGTCCCACCAGGAGATCGGCGAGGAGATCACCCAGCTCCTCGGCATGAGCCGGGAGCAGTTCTGCCAGGTGGTGCTGCTGCCCCAGGGCGACTTCGCGCGGTTCCTGCGCGCGGATGCCGAGGCCCGGGGCCGGTTGCTCGGGCGTCTCTTCGACACCCAGCGCTTCGCCGACGTCGAGAAGCGCCTCGCCGAACGCCGCCGCGGCGCCGAGGCCGGTGTGCGCGAGGGGGACGCCGCGCTGCTCGCGGACGCGCACCGCATGCAGCAGGCCGCGGGCGCCGCCATGGAGCTGCCGGAGCTGGCGCCGGGCGAGCCGGGCCTGGCCGAGGCCGTGCTGAGCGCGGCGGCCGTCGCCCGCAGCACCGCGCGCGAGCAGCTCACCGTCGCCCGCTGCGGCCTCGCCGCCGCCGAGTCCGCCCAGGCCGCCGCCGAGCGCGCCCTGGCCGACGTACGGGAAACCGCGCGGTTGCAGCGGCGGTTCGCCGATGCGGGCGAGCGGGCCCGGCTGCTTCAGGAGCGGTCCGACGCCCACCGGGCGGCCCAGCGGCGCATGGAACGGGCCCGCAAGGCGGAGGCCGTCGCGCCCGCCCTCGACCTGCGCGACGCCACCGACACCGAGCACCGCCGGGCCGCTGCCGCCGAGGCACACGCGCGTGCGCCGCTGCCCGGCCATCTCGCCGACGCGGGCGCGGCCGGGCTCGCCGTCGCCGCCCGCCGGGCCGCCGAGGAACTGGGCGGGCTGGACTCGGCCCGGCGTGCCGAGCAGCGGCTCGCCGAACTGCGCGCCGAACGCGCGGGACTGGACCGGCAGGAGCGCGCCGACGAGGACGTCCTCGCCGAGGCCGACGGCTGGCTCGCCGGCTGGGAGACCGGCCGCGCCGCCCTCCAGGCCCGGATCGACACCGCGCGGGAGGCCGCCACCCGCGCCGAGCAGCTCGCCGTGCAGCGCGAACCGGCCCGGCGGCGGCTGGACGCCGCCGTGCGGCGCGACCGGTTCGCCGCCGACACCGACGCCGCCCAGCGGCAGGCCCTGGCCTCCGCGCAGCGCGCGGTCGAGGCGCGCGCCCACTGGCTCGACCTCAAGGAGCAGCGGCTCACCGGCATCGCCGCCGAACTCGCCGCGAACCTCCGCGCCGGCGAACCCTGCGCGGTCTGCGGCGCAACCGAACACCCCGCGCCCGCCCGCAAGGTCACCGGACACGTGGACCGTGAGGCCGAGGAGCACGCGCTCGCCGCCTCCCAGCGCGCCGAGGAGAACCGCGCCGAGGACGAGCGCCGACTCGGCGCGCTGCGCGAGGCACTGGCCGCCGCCACCGCCGAGGCCGGCGACAGCACCGCCGCCCGGCTCGGCGAGGAGGCCGAGGAACTGGAGCGGCAGTACACGCGGGCCCGCGGCGAGGCCTCCGCCCTGCACTCCGCGCAGGAGGACCTGCGCCGGTCCGAGGAGGAGCACCGGCGCCGCACCGAAGCCCGCCAGCAGGCCGCCCTCAGGTCCGCCTCCCGCGTGGCCCGCCGCGACGCCCTGGAGCGGGAACGAACCGCGCTGGAAGGCGAGTTGGCCGAGGCGCGGGGCGCCCTGGACAGCGTGTCCGCGCGCGCCGCGCAACTGGAGCGGCAGGTCGCGCTGCTGGACGCCGCCGCCGAGGCCGCCCGCGCCGCCGAGGACGCCGCCCAGCGGCTCAAGGACGCCGACGCCCGGCTCGCCGACGCCGCCTTCCGGGCCGGGTTCGACACCCCGCAGGCCGCCGCCGACGCGCTGCTCGACGACGCCGCCCACCGCGATCTGCAACGCCGCCTGGACGCCTGGCAGCTGGAGGAGGCCGCCGTACGGTCCGTGCTCGCCGAGGCCGACACCGCGGCGGCCGCCCAGCAGCCGCCCGCCGACCTCGCGGGCGCCGAGGGGCATGCCGCGGAGACGGCCCGGCGGCTGCGCGCGACCGCCTCCGCGCGGGACGCGGCCGCCCGGCGCTGCACCGAGATCGACCGGCTGTCCGAGCGTGCGGCCGCCGGGGTGCGCCGGCTCGCCCCGCTGCGCGAGGAGCACGACCGCGTGGCCCGCCTGGCCGCCCTCGCCGCGGGCACCTCGGCCGACAACGAGCGCAAGATGCGTCTGGAGTCCTACGTCCTGGCCGCCCGTCTGGAGCAGGTGGCCGCCGCGGCGACCGCACGGCTGCTGCGGATGTCCTCCGGCCGCTACACCCTCGTCCACTCCGACGACCGCTCCGGGCGCGGCCGCAGCGGACTCGGCCTGCATGTCGTCGACGCCTGGACCGGGCGCGAGCGGGACACCGCGACCCTGTCGGGCGGCGAGACCTTCTTCGCCTCCCTCGCCCTCGCCCTCGGCCTCGCGGACGTCGTCACCGACGAGGCGGGCGGTGTGCGCCTGGACACCCTCTTCATCGACGAGGGCTTCGGCAGCCTCGACGACCAGACCCTCGACGAGGTCCTGGACGTCCTGGACTCCCTGCGTGAACGGGACCGCAGTGTCGGCATCGTCAGCCATGTGCCCGACCTGCGGCGGCGGATCCACGCCCAGCTGGAGGTCGTCAAGGGCAGAGCCGGGTCGACGCTGCGCCAGCGCGGTCACTGACCCGGAGGACGGCCGGAGCCGTCCGGTCACCGGCCGGGCGGACGGCGGGGAGCGCGGCACCGGCCGGGCGGTCAGCGAGGGGGCGCGGTCACTGGCCCAGCGGGCGCCGGGGGAGCGGTGAGGAGTAGACGACGCTGGTCGTGACCGAGCCCAGCGCGCCGATCTTGCCGGACACCTCTTCGAGATGCCGCATCGAGCGGGCGGCGACCTTGATGACGAAGCAGTCGTCGCCCGTGACGTGGTGCGCCTCCAGGATCTCCGGCGTCACCGCGACCAGGTCGTGGAAGGGCTTGTAGTTGCCGCTGGGGTAGCGAAGGCGGACGAACGCCAGGATCGGCAGGCCCAGCCGGTCGGGGTCCACGACGGCGGAGTACCCCCGGATGACCCCCGCCTCCTCCAGTCGCCGCACCCGCTCGGTGACCGCGCTCGCGGACATCGCCACCGCACGGGCCAGCTCGGCGAAGCTGGCCCGGCCGTCGCGCTGGAGGACGTCGAGGATGCGCCAGTCGGTGGCGTCCGGGGAAAAAGCGGTCATCCCCGATGGATAGCAGGGGAATCCCCGGCCGATCAAGGCCCACGCCGTGGAACGGCACTTCAGGAAGATGATCAACGACCGTAGATTTCTGGTCATCGGACAGCGCTGCCGCGAGACGACGTCGTCGCCCGGACAGCACTGTCGTGGGACAGCCCTGCAGAAAGGGTCCGCGATGACCACCGCCGCCGCCAACCCCGCCGCCGCCAACCCCGCCGCCGCCAGCCCCGTCCTGCGCGTCGCCCCGGCCGCCCCGGCCGAGGCCGCCGCCTACTTCCGGGCGAGCCTCGTCTTCCACGCCGACGTCTCCGACGTGGCCGCCGCCCTGGCCGCCGGTGGCGACCCCGGGTTCGTCGTGCTGGACTCCCGCTCCACCGCCTCCTGGGACCAGGGCCATGTCCCCGGCGCCGTCCACCTGCCGACCGCGCTGATCCCCGAGCAGGCCGAACAGCTCCTCGACAGGTCCGTGCCCGTCGTGACGTACTGCTGGGGCCCCGGCTGCAACGGCGCCACCCGCGCGGCCCTCGCTCTCGCCGAACTCGGCTACCAGGTCAAGGAGATGCTCGGCGGCTTCGAGTACTGGGTGCGTGAGGGCTTCGAGTACGAGACCTGGGAGGGCCGCGAGCGCAGGTCGGCCGACCCGCTGACCGCCCCCGCGGACGCGGAGGACTGCGGCTGCTGAGCGACGGCGTGCGGCAGGGCTCGGACCGCGCCGCCGCACTTGCCTCACCGCCGGGGCACGGGGTGGCCCGGGTGGCCCGGGTGGCCCGGGTGGCCCGGGCGGTCCCGCGTCAGGGGCGCGGCAGGGCCCGGACCGCGCCGCCGCACTCGCCTCACCGCCGGGGCACGGCGTGGCCCGGGCGGTCCCGCGTCACGGGTGCGGCAGGGCCCGGGAGCCCCGCCGCACCCGTCCGCGCGTCAGAGCGCGGCCAGCTCGTCCACCAGGTCGTCCAGACCCAGCGACCCCTGGGAGAGCGCGGCCATGTGCCAGGCCTTGAGGTCGAAGGCCTCGCCGTGCCGCTCGCGGGCCTTCTCACGGCCGAGCAGCCAGGCACGTTCGCCCAGCTTGTAGCCGATCGCCTGGCCCGGGATCGTCAAATAGCGGGTCAGCTCGCTCTCCACGAAGTCCGCCGGGCGGCTGCTGTGGGCGCCGAAGAACTCCTGCGCCAGCTCCGGCGTCCAGCGCCCGCCCGGGTGGAAGGGCGAGTCCGCCGGGATCTCCAGTTCCAGGTGCATGCCGATGTCGACGATCACCCGGGCCGCGCGCATCATCTGCGCGTCCAGGTAGCCGAGCCGCTCCTCCGGGTCGGTGAGGAAGCCCAGCTCGTCCATCAGCCGCTCCGCGTACAGCGCCCAGCCCTCGGCGTTGGCGCTGACCCCGCCGACGGTGGCCTGGTAGCGGGAGAGGTTCCCGGCGACGTACGTCCACTGCGCGAGCTGGAGGTGGTGGCCCGGCACGCCCTCGTGGTACCAGGTCGAGACGAGGTCGTAGACCGGGAACCGGGTCAGCCCCATGGTCGGCAGCCAGGTGCGGCCCGGCCGCGAGAAGTCCTCCGACGGCTGGGTGTAGTAGGGCGCGGCCGCGCTGCCGGGCGGCGCGATGCGCGACTCCACCTTCCGCACGGGCTCGGCGAGTTCGAAGTGCGTGCCGTCGAGCGCCTCGATGGCCTGGTCCATCAGGCCCTGCAGCCAGTCGCGGACCTCGTCGACGCCCTCGATGTGCCGCCCGTGCTCGTCGAGGTGCGCGAGCGCCACCCACGGGGTCTCCGCGCCCGGCAGGATCTTCTCGGCCTCCTTGCGCATCTCGCCGAGCAGCCGGTGGTACTCCGCCCAGCCGTAGGCGTACGCCTCGTCGAGATCCAGGTCCGTGCCGTTGTAGTAGCGCGACCAGCGGGCGTAGCGCTCGCGGCCGACCGGGTCCGGCGCGCCCTCGATCGCCGGGACGTACACCGCCCGCATCCAGTCCCGCAGCGCCACCACGGCCGCGGTCGCGCCCCGCGCGGCCTCGTCCAGCTCGGCGCGCAGCGACTCGGGTCCGGCCGCGGCGAAGTCCTCGAACCAGCCGCGGCCGTGGCCGTCGGTGTCCACCCACTCGCCGAGCTGCTCGACGAACGTGGCCGTCGGGCGGGGGCCCGCGTACAGCTTCCGCTCCAGGCCCAGGGTCAGCGACTCCCGGTAGCCCGCCAGTGCGGCCGGCACCCCGCGCAGGCGCTCGGCGATCGCCGCCCAGTCCTCGTCGCTCCCGGTGGGCGTGACGGTGAAGACCTCGCGCACGGAGTGGGCGGGCGTGCCCATGTTGCCCACGGCCCGCAGGCCCTCGTCGGCCTCGTGCACGGCGAGTTCGGCGGTCAGGCGCTCGCGCAGCAGCCGGGCGCACCGGCGCTCGATGTCGCTGTCGGCGCCGGGCCGCCGCTCGGCCTCGTCGAGCGCGGCGAGGGTGGCCCGCTGAAGCGCGGCGAGCGCCTCCTGGCCCGCGGGCGAGAGGTCGGGCAGCTTGCTCGAACTCTCCTTGACGCCGAGGTAGGTACCGGTGACCGGGTCGAGGGCGACGAGGTCGTCGACATAGGCGTCGGCGACCTCACGGGGCAGCGGGCTCGTGGAGTCTGACATGCGGACCATCCTCGTACGGCGGCCCGGCGCGCGTCACCCCGATTGCGCCGAGGGCGAAGGCGGCAGCAGCGGCCCGCAGTCCCAGCGCTGGAAGATCAGCCGGGTCTCCACCCGGGCCACCTCCCGGTGGGCGGTGAACCCGTCCAGCACCAGCCGCTGGAGGTCGGCCATGTCCGCCACGGCGACATGGACGAGGTAGTCGTCGGGGCCCGTGAGATGGAAGACGGTCAGCGACTCCGGCAGCGCCCGCACCCGCTCGACGAACGGACCGACCAGTTCCCGCCGGTGCGGCCGGACCTGTACCGACAGCAGCGCCTGGAGGCCGCGGCCCAGCCTGGCGGGATCCAGCCGCAGCTGGTGCCCGAGGATCACACCGGCCCGCCGCAGCCTGGTCACCCGGTCCAGGCAGGTCGAGGGGGCCACCCCCACCTGGGCGGCGAGGTCGCGGTAGGTGGTCCGGGCGTCGTTCTGCAGCAGGCTCAGCAACTGAAGATCGACCGGATCCAGTACGACAGATTCGGCCACCCGCCGAACGTAGCACGGCGTTCGAATCCTGTGACCCGGTCGGTGTTCACCCTGTCCGTTCATGGACACCGACATGGACACGTTCAAGGGCTCCGCCACCCCGGCGCCCGTCACCCGGCCCGCACCCCGGGCCCTGGCCACCGAGGCCGTGCACGCCGGCCGCGACGATCTCGCGCGCCAGGGGCTGCACGCCCCGCCGATCGACCTGTCCACCACCTACCCCTCCTACGACAGCCGCGGCGAGGCCGCCCGGATCGACGCGTTCGCGCAGACCGGCGCAGAGCCGGACGGCCCGCCGGTCTACGCCCGCCTGGGCAACCCGACCGTCGCCCGGTTCGAGACCGCCCTGGCCCGGCTGGAGGGCACCGAGTCCGCCGTCGCCTTCGCCAGCGGCATGGCCGCCCTCAGCGCGGTGCTGCTGGCGCGGGCGTCCATGGGCCTGCGCCACGTCGTCGCCGTGCGCCCGCTGTACGGGTGCAGCGACCATCTGCTGACCGCGGGGCTGCTCGGCTCCGAGGTCACGTGGACCGACCCGGCCGGCATCGCCGACGCGCTGCGGCCCGACACCGGCCTGGTCATGGTCGAGTCGCCGGCCAACCCGACGCTCGCGGAGGTCGACCTGCGGGCCGTCGCCCACGCCTGCGGCTCGGTCCCGCTGCTAGCCGACAACACCTTCGCCACGCCGGTGCTCCAGCGTCCCGCCGAGCAGGGCGCCCGTCTGGTGCTGCACAGCGCCACCAAGTACCTCGGCGGTCACGGTGACGTCATGGCCGGGGTCGTGGCCTGTGACGAGGAGTTCGCCGGGCGCCTTCGGCAGATACGTTTCGCCACCGGCGGTGTGCTGCACCCGCTGGCCGGCTATCTGCTGCTGCGCGGCCTGTCCACCCTGCCGGTCCGGGTGCGCGCCGCGTCCGACAGCGCCGCCGAGCTGGCCCGCCGGCTCGCCGCCGACCCGCGCGTGGCCCGGGTCCACTACCCGCGCATCGGCGGCGCGATGGTCGCCTTCGAGGTCCACGGGGAGCCGCACGAGGTGATCGCGGGCGTCCGCCTGATCACCCCGGCCGTGAGCCTGGGCAGTGTCGACACCCTCATCCAGCACCCCGCGTCCATCAGCCACCGCATCGTCGACGCCGACGACCGCCGCGGCGCCGGCGTCTGTGACCGGCTGCTGCGCATGTCGGTGGGCCTGGAGGACGTCGAGGACCTGTGGGCGGACCTGGACCAGGCGCTCGGGCGGCCCGGCCGGTCCGCGGGCGCGGCCCGGGTCGAGGCCGTGACCGGGGTCTGACCCGAGGCGCGCACGGCGTGGCGCGTTCCGTCCGGCGCGCCCCGCACCGAACAACGAACGGCCCGGCGCATCCCGCGCCGGGCCGTTCGTGCCGGGTGACCGTGGCTCAGTCCCGCACGCTCCACTCCTTCGGCACGTCATACGGCAGCCGCGAGGTGACCGGCGTGGCGTCCAGGCGGGCGGTGATCACCAGCGTGCCCTCCTCGATCTGATAGTCCAGCGGAAGACCCAGTCCCCGCATCGCGGAGACCATGCCGGTGTTCGAGGCCCGCGTCACCGCGTACACGCTGTCGCAGCCCGCCTCGACGGCCATCGTCACCAGCCGGCCGAGCAGCTCCGCGCCGACGCCGCGGCGCTGCCACTCGTCCTCGACGAGCAGCGCGACCTCCGTCTCGTCACCGTCCCACAGGAGGTGACCGAGTCCCACGATGCGCCCCGAGCGCGTCTGCGCGGCGAGGGTCCGGCCGAAGCGCGGGCTGAGCAGGTGGTTCAGATAGCGGTCGGCGTCCTTGACCGGCCCGTGGTAACGCATGCTCAGGGTCCGCTGCGAGCACCGCTCGTGCATCGCCTTCGCGGCTTCGACGTCGGGGATGTCGGCCCGGCGCACGGTGATCGCCTCGCCCTCCGGCAGCGTCAGCACGTCCTGGCCGCGCGGCACCCGCGGACCGAGCCGCGCGTCCAGCTCCACCAGCGCCCGCGCCCGCGCGAACTCGGTCGGGGTGAACGGCAGATACGGCCGCTCCACGGTGATCGTTCCGCCCTCGGGCGCGCTCAGACGCATCACGGTGTCCTCCAGCGCGCCCTCCACCGGACCCGCGCCTTCGTCGGCACCGGCCGGCGGCGCGGCGGGCAGCGAGCGGATCGTGCAGCGGCCCAGCAACTGCCGCAGTGCCAGGGGGAGTTCGGAGGTGTCCAGGGCCGTGCGGGTGGCGAGTCCGAGCACCCGGGTGGGCGCGTCGACCAGGTCATGGGGGTCGGCCCGCTCG
Source organism: Streptomyces sp. NPDC006458 (assembly GCF_040612135.1). Taxonomy (NCBI): domain Bacteria; kingdom Bacillati; phylum Actinomycetota; class Actinomycetes; order Kitasatosporales; family Streptomycetaceae; genus Streptomyces; species Streptomyces sp. NPDC006458. The sequence goes on from NZ_JBEXPR010000012.1 coordinate 120,992, forward strand.
ATCCAGGTGTGCGCGCCGCCCGCCTCGGACACCGCGCGGGTGATCTCCGCCGCGGTGAGCGCGCCGGGCGAGCGAAGCAGGAACTCGTCGACGGTGTCGGCGCCCAGCGGGTGCGTCTGAAGGGTGAGGATGTCGACCCCGCGCCCGGCCAGGGAGGTGCACAGTGCGGCCAGCGAACCGGGGGTGTCCTTCACCGTCGTCCGCATCCGCCACAGGGTGCTCCGCCCGGCCGCGTCCTCGGCGGACGGTCCCGACTGCCCGGCCTGCCGCTCGGTGGAGCGCGGCCGGGCATCGGTATGGCTCGTGGGAGGTTCGTGGCCGTGCCTGCGGGCCCACCAGACGTGGAACGTGGCCGTGGCGAGCAGGACGACCGCGGAGATCGCCAGCAGTGCCGGTCCGTCCGGGCCGTGCCCGATCAGGTTGGCCACGGCGTCCGCGACCGCGACGGCGGTGAACAGGGCGGCGAGTTCGACCACGTCGCGCCGCCAGTGGTGGACGGGGCGGCCGTGCCGCGCGCGCGTGACTTCAGAGACTTTCTGCTTCATGACGCCACTCTGAAGGAGCGGTGTTGCGTGATCACGAACGCTTTGTGACCGATGGGTAAAGCATGCTTCCGCACGTTTTATTGCTTGTTTGACCGTTTCGCGATCAGGTAACTCGGCCCCGGCGTCCGCCGGGTGCCGCACACCGGGGGATGACGCCGGTGCGCGGCACACGCTCAGAGCGTACGGCAGTCACTGAGTCGGTGTCCGGGCCGACCAGCGGACCCTGTCGTCCGCGCGGGTCGCGGAACGACTCCGTCGCCGCCGTCTCCACGATCACCCGGGCCGGACGGTCCGAACGGACCCACACCAGCGCCGAGTCGGTTCCCACGTCGCCGCTCCGCGCACCCCACCGCGCGCCGGGGCGGCCGGACAGGGCGAGGGCCGGTGCCGCGCCGAGCCCGGCGGGCAGGGTGAGGGCCGCGGACGCGGCGACGGAGCCGCGCGGAACACCGCGACGGCCCGGGGACAGGGGACTCTCGGACATGGTGGGGCCTTCCGGGACGGGGAACCGCGGCCGGCGTGCCCTGCCACACCTACTGGTACGCCGCGGCGCACACGCGAACCGCGAGTGAACAACTCCCCGCCGGGGCCGCCGATCCGACGCGCCGTCACCCCGCCGCGCGCCCGCCCCCTCAGCGGCTGCCGTCCAGGATGACGCGGGCCACCAGCGCCGGGTCGTCGTTCATCGGCACATGGCCGCAGCCCGGCAGCCGGATCAGCCGGGCCTTGGGGATGACCCCCTTGGCGCGCACGCCCTGCCGGGGCAGCAGCAGACGGTCCTTGGTGCCCCAGGCCACGGTGACGGGGATGCCGGGTACGTCGTCCGAGAACCGTATGTCCGTGCCCGCGCGCAGCGTGTCGGTGAAGCCGGTGGCGTTGACCAGGGCGAGCGTCTCGGCGACCACGGCCTCCGGTGAACGGCGGGCCGGGCGGGCGTAGATCGTGCTCGTCAGGACCGCCCGGCCGGCCGCCGAGCGGGACAGCCGCTCGACGAGCGGCAGGGGCAGCCGCCGCGCGCTGTGCCGCATCGCCAGCAGCACGCCGAACGCGTAGCGCCGCTCGGCCTGGCTCCAGAAGCCGGCCGGGGACAGGGCGGTGACGGACCGCACGCGCTTCTCCCGGCCCAGCTCCAGGGCGAGCAGACCGCCGAGCGAGTTGCCCGCCACATGCGGGCGGTCCAGGTCCAGCGCCTCGCACAGCGCGCCGAGCGCGGCGTTGGTGGTGGGCAGGTCGTAGGCGAGGCCGTCCGGCAGCGAGGGGGACACGCCGAACCCGGGCAGGTCGACGGCGATCACGTCCCGCTCGGCGGCCAGGATGTCGACGACCGGGTCCCAGGCCTGCCGGTGATGGCCGATGCCGTGCAGCAGGAGCAGTGGCTCGCCGCTGCCCACGCGCGCGTAGGACACGGTCACGGACCGCTGCCCCTGGGGCGAGGGGACCTCGAAGGTGACAGTGGCGGACATGAGCGGCTCCCTTGACTCCGACCGGCGCTTGGCGGACAGCTTGTCAGCGTTTGCTACTCGTGGGTAGCCCCGGGTCGCGCGCCCGGCGGTTCCGGCAACGCGCGCGGGGCGGCGACGCGTTGACCTCGGCGACGGAGGTTCTGCCGTCATGTCACGAATGCGGCCCTGTGCGAATGCGCCATGAACGCTCCGCCGCCGCTGCCCCACCTGCCGTCGAGGGGATCGAGGATTGGTCTTGACCAAGGGTGGGGGCCGCCCTATGGTCGCAGATAAGTGCAACAACCTTTAATAAACAAGGGCGCTAAAACGCCGCCGGATCACGGCGATTGCGGAGGACAGGGTGGGGACCCAGCAGCTGGAATCGGTGCCGGAACCGAAGTACTGGCACCTCAGGACCGTGCTCACCGAGGCACTGGACTCCGAGTTCGCGGTGGGGGAGATCCTGCCCAACGAGCGCGATCTCGCGGCCCGGTTCGGCGTCGCCCGCGCCACCCTGCGGCAGGCCCTGGAACAGCTCGAACTGGAGGGCCGGCTCCAGCGCCGCCGTGGTGTCGGCACGACGGTGGCCCCGCCGCGCGTGGGGGTGGCCGTGGGCGGCGAGCAGGACTCCTGGCCGGGCGGCCCCGGGGACGCCTGGCAGCCCGTCGACTGCGTCCTGGATGTCCCGCCCGCGGCCGTCGCGGCCGCCCTGGAGACCGCCGCCGACGAGCCGGTGCACACCGTGCGCCGCATCCGCGTGACCCACGGCCAGCCGGTCGCCGCCGAACTGCTGCACATCCCGGCGTCCTCGGTTCCCGCCCTGTCCGGCATAGACGCCCCCTCGGGCGCGGCACGCGCGCGTGCGGTGCTGCGCGAAATCCAGCGCCTGGAGCTGGAGGGCCGCGAGAACGCCGTCGAGCTGGGCTCGGCCCGCGCCGACGACGCCAAGGAGCTGGACCGGCTGCCGGGCGCGCCCGTCCTCGTCGTCACCACCCGGTTCCTGGCCGCCGGGCGCACCGCCGCGCTGTCCGTCGCGACCTACCGCGCCGACACCTGCCGGCTCACCTTCGGCGACTCGGGCCGCGTCGAGATCCACGAGGACCCGCAGCGCCAGGCGTCCTGAGCGCCAGGTCTCCCGAGAGCCAGGTGTCCTGAGCGTCAGACGTCCGTGACCGGCGAGGCTTCCCACCGGTGCCCTTCCCCCACGGGGCACCGCTGCCCGCCGGCGGCGTCCCTCCTCATAGGGCGCCGGAGCTCCTCGTCAGTGCCCCGGGGGCGCCGTTCGGCGTCGCCGGGCACGGCCGGTCAACGCCGTGAAGGCAGGGCGCGCGTCACCGCCGGGCCGTGACCGTGCCCTCCACCGCGAACAACTGCTCCTCCACATGGTCCAGGGCCAGCCGCACCGCGCCGGTCGCCACGGCCGCCTCGCCCAGCAGCGACAGCGCCACCCTCGGCGGCCGCAGACAGTAGCGGGCCAGCTCACGCCGCAGCGGTTCGAGTACGTCGTCCAGGCCGGCCGCCCAGCCGCCGATCACGACCAGCTCCGGGTCCAGGGCCAGCGCCAGCGCCGCCACGTCGTGCACGAGCCGCTGGATGAAGCGGTCGACCGCCGCGCGGGCCCCCTCGTCACCCCGGCGCGCCCGCGCGAAGACATCGGCGACCGCCTGCTCGTCCAGCGGGTGCAGCGGCTCGTCCGTCGTGGACAGCAGCTTCTCCGGCGTGACCTCCCGCCCGAGCAGATGCAGGGCGCCGATCTCCCCGGCCGCCCCGCCGTAGCCGCGGTGCAGTCGTCCGCCGATCAGCGCACCCGCCCCCGGGCTCAGCCCGGCCAGCACGAACACCACGTCGTCCGACTCGGTCGCCGAGCCCTTCCAGTGCTCGGCGACCGCCGCGGCGTTCGCGTCGTTCTCCACCAGCACCGGGCACTTGAAGGAGCGGCTCAGCCGCTCGCCCAGCCGCAGCCCCGTCCACCCGGGCAGCGCGGTGCCCAGCCTCACCGTGCCGTCCGCCTCGACGATGCCGGGCGTGCCCACGCCGACCGCCCGCACCGACGCCCGCGGGACACCGGCCCGGCGCAGCAGCTCCGCCACCGCGCCGCGTACCCGCTCCAGCCGCTCGTCCGCGTCGACCGTCTCGTCGACCTCCTTGGCCTGGGCGCCCAGCACCCGGCCGTCCAGATCGGCGAGGAGCGCGGCGACCCGGTGCACACCGATCTCCAGCCCCAGCAGATGGCCCGCCTCGGCCCGGAACCGGAACCGCCGCGCGGGCCGCCCCTGCCGCCGGGTGGCACCCTCCTCGGCAGCCTTCTCGACGACCAGACCGGCCTCTATGAGTCCCTCGACGACACCCTCGACGGTCGGCCGCGACAACCCGGTGACCCGGGTGATCTCCGTGAGCGTCGCGCAGTCGGTGGCACGCAGCGCGTGCAGCACCACCGCGGAATTGATCCTTCGCAGCAGCGAGGGATCCCCGCCGGTCAGCCGCCCCACCGTCCGTCCTCCCAGCTCGTGCGCGTGTTGGCCGGATGTTACTCGGCACGACCGACCCCGGCGAGTGCCGGAGCTGTTGGTTCCGGGTGAAGCCCGGTATCACCCGGGCGAGACGAACCCCGACTCGTACGCCACGATCACCGCCTGAGTGCGGTCGCGTGCCCCCAGCTTCGCCAGTACGGCACTGACGTGCGACTTCACGGTCTCCGCGCCCACGGTCAGCCGGAGCGCGATCTCCGCGTTCGACAGCCCCCGCGTCATCAGCCGCAGCACCTTCGCCTCGCGCTCGGTCAGCCGGGCGCGCTCCAGGGCGGCCCGCGCCGCGGGATCGCCCTCCCCGGCAGCGCCGTACTCGGCGGCCAACTGCCGTACCGAGGCCGGGAACAGCAGCGACTCGCCCGCCGCGATCAGCCGTACCGCGTGCACGATCTCCGCCGGCCGGGCCCGCTTCAGCAGGAACCCGTCGGCACCGGCCCGCAGCGCGTCGTAGACGTACTCGTCGTTCTCGAACGTCGTCACGACGAGGATCTTCGGCGGCTCGGGCACCGTCCGCAGCACCGCGCGCGTGGCCTCGATCCCGTCCAGCAGAGGCATCCGCACGTCCATCGCGACCACGTCCGGCCGCAGTTGACGCACCAGCGGAATCACCGCCGCCCCGTCCGCGGCCTCCCCGACGACCTCGATGTCGGGCTGGGCGTCCAGCACGGCCCGCAGACCCGCGCGGACCAGCGGCTCGTCGTCGACGAGAAGAACGGAGACGGGCATCCGGCCAGCCTAGTGCCCTGGCAGGCGACGCTCGCCACGTCGCGACGCCCGGCACGCCTCTCGTCCCCGGGAACAAACCCGAGTCATCCAGTACGAGGGCCCGCACCCGGCCCTCCCCCGGAGAGGGACCGCCAGAGCACGCACCGGACGCCGCTTCCTCGACGGGCAGACGTCGCCTGCCGGGGCGCTGGTCGAGCCCCTGCGGCTGCCCACCCGGACCGGGCGCCTACGGCGGTCAGCCCAGCGGCAGTTCCGCCAGCACCCGCCAGTCCCCGTCCTGCGGGCCGGTGTCCGCCAGGCCGCCGAGCAGCGCGGCGCGCTCACGTATGCCGCGCAGACCGCTGCCCCGGCCGGAGGAGGCGACCGCGCCCGGCAGGGCGTTGCGCACCTCCAGGCCGAGCGTGCCGTCGGCGACCCGCATCCGCACCCGCACGGGCACGGCTCCCGCGTGCCGCAGCACATTCGTCAGCGCCTCCTGGAGGATGCGGTACCCCTCGCGCGAGACCGGGCCCGGCACGGCCTCCAGCGGGCCGCTCACCTCGGCGTCGACCTTCGCCCCGGAAGCCCGCGCGGACTCCAGCAGCCGGTCGGCGTCGGCGAGGGTCGGTCTGGAGCTCACCGGCTCCCGCGCCTCGCGCAGCACGCCCAGCACCCGGTCCAGATCCTCCAGGGCCGCCCGGCCGGTGGGCTTGCTGCCCGGGCAGATCGCCGTCATCGCCTTCGGCGCCCTGGCCGTGTCGGCGGAGTTCCACAACGGATTCCTGCGCGTCTCGCTGGCCGCGGTGCCGCGCCGCGGCCGGTGGTTCGCGGCCAAGGCGGTGGCCGTCGGCGTGCCGTCCCTGGTGACGGGCCTGCTGACCGCCGCCTGCTCGCTCGCGGCGGCCCGCGCCTCGATGGGCGGCGCGGCGGACACGCTGACCACCGGTCAGCAGACACGCGCGGTCGTGGGCGGCGGCGTCTACCTCGCGCTGATGGCCCTGCTCGCGGCCGGGCTCGCGGCGCTGCTGCGCAGCGGGGTCGGCGCCCTCTCGATCCTGGTGCCCTTCGTCCTCGTCGTCTCCTTCGTCGTCGGGGACGCCGCCGGGAAGGTGACCGACTTCCTGCCCGACAAGGCAGGTCAGGTGGTGCTGCACCAGACCTGGGAGGGCACGCTCGGGCCGTGGACCGGCCTCGCCGTGACCGCCGGATGGGCGGCCGCCGCGCTCGCTGCCGGGGCCTGGCGGGTGCGCCGCCGGGACGCCTGACGCCCCGCCCGGCCCCGCCGTCCCCTGACGCCCCGCCAATTGTCAGTGGCGGCGGGTTTACTGGGAGGCATGGACATCGCGCGGTACCTGGACACCATCGACCGGCTGTGCTCCCGCCCCTTTCCGGCGCAGCACGGCTGGTCGGACGTGGGCCGGGCGGGGCCGGGCTACTGGATAGCGGAGTTGGCGGGCGGGGACGGAGACGAGCCGTGCGGGACACGCGCGGCGGAGCAGCTGGAGGCGTACCGGGAGGGCATAGCGCAGCGGCTGGACGAGCGCTGGGGAGCGCAGCCGGGCTGGAGCACGCTGACACTCCAGGTGCGCATGGGGCGAGGTGAGGAGATACCCGAGCCGTGGGGGAGCGTCGAGGAGCTGCTGGACGAGATGTCGCTGTGGCAGGCGTCGGGCAGCGACCGCTGGGTGGCCGTGGGGGTGGCCGCGCGAGGGGAGCCGGACGAGATCAGACTGCTCGCCGTGGTGACCGAGGTCGACCCGCCCTGAGCCGGACGGGAACCTCCGAGGGGGACGACAGGGCTGCTCAGCCCCGCGCCGCCACGCGCAGGCGCGCGAACTCCTCCGCCATCGTCGCGGCCGTCCAGTGCGCGTTCAGACCGCTCGGATTCGGCAGCACCCACACACGCGTGCCCCCGATCGTCCGCTCCTGCGGCCCCATCCCGGCCCCGCGCTCGCCGAAGGCCGTCCGATAGGCGGTCACCCCCACCACCGCCAGCCAGTTCGGCTTCAGCCGCTCCACCTTCGCCGCCAGCAGCCGCCCGCCCTCGCGGTACTCCTCGGCGCTCAGCTCGTCGGCGCGGGCGGTCGCCCGGGCCACCACATTGGTGATCCCGAGGCCGAAGGACAGCAACTCCCCCTGCTCGGCGGGCTTCATCAGCCTCGGGGTGAACCCGGACAGATGCAGCACCGGCCAGAAGCGGTTGCCGGGGCGGGCGAAGTGATGGCCGGTCGCGGCGGTCATCAGACCGGGGTTGATGCCGCAGAACAGCACGCGGAGGCCGTCCGCGACGACGTCCGGTACGAGACGGTCGCGGGCGGCCTCCAGGTCCTGAGCGGTCAGGCGGGTCAGAGAATCGCTCCCGGCGTGTAGCCCGCGGCCTCCGGGTGCTGCTTGACGATCTCGTCGATCCGGCCGACCACCACGGCGACCTGCGCGGCGGCGGCGCCCGTGAAGGACAGCTTGTCGGCCATCAGGGCCCCCAACTGCTCCCGGTCGAGCGGCAGACGCTCGTCGGCGGCCAGCTTGTCCAGCAGGTCGTTGCGCTCGGCGCCCTGCTCACGCATGGCCAGCGCGGTGGACACCGCGTTCTCCTTGATGGCCTCGTGGGCGATCTCGCGGCCCACCCCGGCCCGCACCGCGCCCATGAGGACCTTGGTGGTGGCCAGGAACGGCAGGTAGCGGTCCAGCTCCCGGGCGACCACGGCCGGGAACGCGCCGAACTCGTCGAGCACGGTCAGGAACGTCTCCAGCAGACCGTCCAGCGCGAAGAACGCGTCCGGCAGCGCGACCCGGCGCACCACCGAGCAGGACACGTCGCCCTCGTTCCACTGGTCGCCCGCCAGCTCGCCGGTCATCGAGGCGTAACCGCGCAGGATGACCATCAGGCCGTTGACGCGCTCGCAGGAGCGGGTGTTCATCTTGTGCGGCATCGCGGAGGAACCGACCTGGCCGGGCTTGAAGCCCTCGGTGACCAGCTCGTGCCCGGCCATCAGCCGGATCGTCTTGGCCAGCGACGAGGGCGCCGAGGCGAGCTGCACCAGCGCGGTGACGACCTCGTAGTCCAGGGAGCGCGGGTAGACCTGGCCGACGGAGGTGAAGGCCTGAGCGAAGCCGAGGTGCCCGGCGATCCGGGTCTCCAGCTCCGCCAGCTTGGCCGCGTCGCCGCCGAGCAGGTCGAGCATGTCCTGGGCGGTGCCGACCGGGCCCTTGATGCCGCGCAGCGGGTAGCGGCCGAGCAGCTCCTCCAGACGGCCGTAGGCGGCGAGCAGCTCGTCGGCGGCGGTCGCGAACCGCTTGCCGAGGGTCGTGGCCTGCGCGGCGACGTTGTGGGAGCGGCCGGCCATGACCAGCTCGGCGTACTCGCCGGACAGCTTGCCCAGGCGCGCCAGCACGGCCACCGTGCGGTCGCGCATCAGCTCCAGGGAGAGCCGGATCTGGAGCTGCTCTACGTTCTCCGTCAGGTCGCGGGACGTCATGCCCTTGTGGACCTGCTCGTGCCCGGCGAGGTCGTTGAACTCCTCGATCCGCGCCTTCACGTCGTGCCGCGTGACCTTCTCGCGCTCGGCGATGGAGGCCAGGTCGACCTGGTCCAGGACACGCTCGTAGTCGGCGAGCGCCGCGTCCGGCACCTCGATGCCGAGGTCCTTCTGGGCCCGCAGCACGGCGAGCCAGAGCTGACGCTCCAGCTTCACCTTCTGCTCGGGGGACCAGAGCGTGGCGAGCTCGGCGGAGGCGTACCGTCCGGCGAGGACGTTCGGGATGCGGGGCTTGGCGGGCGCTGAAGTCACGTGTCCAGATTCTACTGGCGATTCGTGCAGGCCAGCGCCACGGGCCGGTTCGGCGGAAGCTACGAGACGGCCGTCACGTGCCGGGCCCGGTCCGCTGACCCGCCCGTCATGCCGTCCGAAGGGCGCCCCATCGCCTTCCCGTCACCGGGCCGACGACCCCGAGCGGCAGGCGGGAATCCGTCAGACAGGCGGCCCTGGGCCCCAACAGTTCGCCCCGTCGCGACGCCCGGCACGCCCTCTCGCCGCACCGGGCGGGAACCCGAGTACATCCAGTACCAGGGCCGGCACCCGGCTCTCCCCGGAGGGGACCCCCGGAGCACGCACCGGACGCCGCTCCTTGACGGGCGAACGCCGCCTGCCGGGGCACTAGACCGCGGGCCCCTCGAACGGCAGCAGTTCCGGGCGCTTGGGCGCGCGGCCGTCGCCCGAGGAGCGGCCGCTCAGCCGGCGGGCGATCCACGGCAGCAGGTGCTGCCGGGCGAACCGCACGTCCGCGACCCGGCGCGCGGACCAGCCGGGCGGCAGCGTGGCCGGCGGCGGCACGTGCCAGTCCGTGTCCTCGGGATCGTGCCCCAGGGACTGCCAGACCGCCTCGGCGACCCGGCGGTGGCCGTCGGGCGTCAGATGCAGCCGGTCCACGTCCCACAGCCGCGGATCGCTCAGCGCGGGCGCCCCGTAGAGGTCCACCACCACCGCGCCGTGCCGGGCGGCGAGCTCGTCGACGCAGTCGAACAACTCCTCCATGCGAGGCCGGAACCGCTCCAGCACCGGGCCCTGCCGGCCGGGGCTGCGCATCAGCACGAGCTGCTCGCAGGCCGGGGCGAGCCGCTCGACGGCCTCGGTGAGCAGACCCTTCACACGTCCCATGTCGCACTTGGGGCGCAGGGTGTCGTTCAGGCCGCCGACGAGCGTGATCACATCGGCCTTCATCGCCGCGGCGGTGGCCACCTGCTCGTCGACGATCTGCCCGATCAGCTTCCCGCGCACCGCCAGGTTGGCGTACCGGAAACCGGGCGTGCGCGCGGCCATCCGCGTCGCGAGCAGATCCGCCCAGCCCCGGTAGGAGCCGTCGGGCAGCAGGTCGGACATGCCCTCGGTGAAGGAGTCGCCGACGGCGACCAGACTGGTGTACGTGGGGTTCTTCTGCATGGCGTCAGCGATGGTAACCCGGTTCCATACCCAGCGGTCGGTCAGCCCCGGACGGCCTGGGCGGGAAACGCGATCGGCCGGGGCCGACGACCCCGGCCGGCCCGCGGGAAGCGCGGGTCACCCCGGCGTCCGGCCCGCCGGCCCCGCTCAGGCCTGCTGCCCGAACAGCTCCCGCAGCACGTCCTCCATCGTCACCAGCCCGGCCAGCCGGCCGTCGTCGCCGAGGGCGGCGGCCAGATGCGTCCGGCTGCCGCGCATCGCCGTGAGGACGTCGTCCAGCGGCGTGGTCTCCTTGACGCGGGCGATGGGCCGCATGTCGCGCAGCCGGAAGGCGACGTCCTGCGGCGAGGCGTCCAGCGCGTCCTTCACATGCAGATAGCCCGCGATGCGACGGCTCTCGTCCACGACCGGGAACCGGGAGAACCCGGACTCCGCCGACAGCCGCTCCAGCTCCTCCGGGGTGACCCCCACATGCGCGTAGACGACCCGTTCCAACGGCACCACGACGTCACGCACCGGCCTGCGGCCCAGTTCGAGGGCGTCGTTCAGCCGCTCGCGCGCGCGGGCGTCGATCAGCCCGGCCTCGCCGGAGTCGCGGACCAGACGGGCCAGCTCGGCGTCCGAGAAGGTCGCGGTCACCTCGTCCTTGGTCTCGATCCGCATCAGCTTCAGCAACCCGTTGGCGAAGGCGTTGATCGCGAAGATCACCGGCCGCAGCCCACGGGCCAGCGTCACCAGCGGCGGGCCGAGCATCAGGGCGGTGCGCACCGGCTCGGCGAGCGCGATGTTCTTCGGCACCATCTCGCCGAGCAGCATGTGCAGATACGTCGCCAGGGTCAGCGCGATCACGAACGACACCGCGTGGCCAGCGCCGCTCGGCACGCCCAGCGCGTGGAACACCGGCTCCAGCAGGTGCGCGATCGCCGGTTCGGCCACCACACCGAGCACCAGGGTGCACAGCGTGATGCCGAGCTGCGCGGCCGCCATCAGCGCGGACACATGCTCAAGGCCCCACAGCACGCTGCGCGCGCGCCGGTCACCGTTCTCCGCGTACGGCTCGATCTGGGACCGGCGTACGGAGATCAGCGCGAACTCGGCACCGACGAAGAAGGCGTTGACGACCAGCGTCGCCAGACCGATCAACAGCTGTACCGCGACCATCACCGGCCCCCTTCCTCGTTGTCGACGGCGTCGTCCAGCGGAGCGTGCAGCAGCACCCGGGCGGCCCTGCGGCCGGTCGCGTCGACCACGTCGAGGCGCCAGCCGCCCACCAGCACACTGTCGCCCTCGGCCGGGATACGGCCCAGTTCGGTGGCGACGAGGCCGGCCAGGGTCTCGTACGGCCCGTCGGGCGGACGCAGACCGACCCGCGCGAGCTGGTCGATACGGGCGGCACCGTCCGCGGAGTACAGGGCCTGCCCGTCCTCGTCGGTGCCGGCCGGGGCGAGGTCGGGTGTCTCGTGCGGGTCGTGCTCGTCGCGGACCTCGCCGACGACCTCCTCGACGATGTCCTCCAGGGTGGCGACGCCCGCGGTGCCGCCGTACTCGTCGATGACGACCGCCATCGTCCGCTTGCCGGACAGCCGGTCCAGCAGCCGGTCGACCGTGAGGGACTCCGGGACCAGCAGCGGCTCACGCATCAGCTCGGCGACCCGGACCCGGGCCCGCCGCTCCGCGGGTACGGCCAGGACGTCCTTGATGTGCGCGGTGCCCACCACCGAGTCGAGGTTGCCGCGATAGACCGGGAAGCGGGACAGGCCCGTCGCCCGCGTGGCGTTCGCGACGTCCTCGCAGGTCGCCTGGACGTCCAGGGCCACGACCTGCACGCGCGGGGTCATCACGTTCTCCGCGGTCAGGTCGGCCAGGTTCAGGGTCCGCACGAACAGCTCGGCCGTGTCCGCCTCCAGCGCCCCCGCGCGGGCGGAGTGCCGGGCGAGCGCGGCCAGTTCCTGCGGCCCGCGCGCCGAGGCCAGTTCCTCGGCGGGCTCCAGCCCGAACCGGCGCACCACCCGGTTCGCCGTGTTGTTCAGATGCGCGATGAAGGGCCGGAACGCGGAGCTGAACAGCCGCTGGGCGTTGCCCACCCGCTTGGCCACCGCCAGCGGCGAGGAGATCGCCCAGTTCTTGGGCACCAGTTCGCCCACGACCATCAGGAACACCGTCGACAGGCCCGTGCCCAGCACGAGCGCCAGTGAGGAGGCGGTCGACTCGGAGATGCCGAGGGACTCCAACGGGCCCGCGATGAGCCGCGAGATGGACGGCTCGGCGAGCATGCCGACCACCAGGTTGGTGACGGTGATGCCGAGCTGCGCCCCGGAGAGCTGGAACGTGAGGCTCCGGACGGCCTTCAGGGCACCGGCCGCGCCGCGCTCACCGCGCTCGGCCGCCTGCTCCAGGGCGCCACGCTCCACGGTCGTCAGCGAGAACTCGGCCGCGACGAAGGCGCCGCAGGCGAGCGAGAGCAGGATCGCCACCAGCAGGAGGAGCACTTCGGTCATCGGGTCACCTCCGTCCCATGATCGGACAGGGTGGCGGGTAGTGCGCGATGTCGGCTACTGGGAGGCTCGCCCATGGACGGACGCTCACACCTTTCATCGGAGGACCGGATATGGCACCCCAATGGTAAAGGGTCGGCAAAGCATGTCAGTCGGCGAGGGGCTTCACCCAGCGCAGCCACTGCTCCTGAGGCGTGTACCCGGACGCCCGCCAGGCATGCTGTGCCCGCTCGTTGCGGGTCAGCACCATCGCGTCGCCGCGCCGCCCGCCCAGTCGTACGAACCGCTCCTCGGCGGCCGTCAGCAGGGCCGAGCCGATCCCGCGACGGCGCCGCTCCGGGTGCACCGCGAGCCGGTACAGATGGCAGCGCCAGCCGTCGAACCCGGCGATCACCGTACCCACCAGCCCGCCGTCCAACTCGGCCAGCAGCAGCGCCTCCGGGTCGCGCTAATCCGCAGGTCGGTCATGCGGTGATCACACCACGCGGGGCTCCGCCGGGCCGCGAATTCCACCATGCGGGACGCGCGGGCCCGGACGCACCACCGGGCCCGACGCCGGGGCCTGACTGCCTCACTCGTGCGCGATGGCCTCCAGCACGTTCATCCGCGACGCCCGCGCGGCCGGCAGCAGCGCGGCCACCACGCCGACGACCGCCGAGCCGATCACCACCGCCACTATCGTGCTCCACGGGACCGCCAGGGCGGTCATCCCCTGCAGGGCCAGCACCTGCTGCATCGACACACCCCACACCAGCCCCAGCGCGAGCCCCAGCAACGCGCCGAACACCGCGATGACCACCGACTCCAGCCGGATCATCCGCCGCAACTGGCGCCTCCCCAGCCCGATCGCCCGCAGCAGCCCGATCTCCCGGGTGCGCTCCACGACCGACAGGGCGAGCGTGTTGACCACACCGAGCACCGCGATGACGATCGCCAGCCCGAGCAGCGCATACACCAGGTACAGCAGCACCGCGATCTGATCACGGATCAACTGCTTGTAGTCCGCGAGATCACGCACCTGGACCTGCGGGTACTCGTCCAGCGTCCGCTCCAGGTTCGCGCGCAGGGCGTCGACGTCGGTGCCCGCCGCGGCGTTGACGTAGACCACCGAGTCCTGGCCGCCCGGCGCGTACCGGTCCAGGGTGGACAGCGAGAAGTAGATCCCGCCCTGGTTGCCGAAGCCGTCGGCGGACTCCTGGTCGGTCAGCGCGCCCACGGTCAGCTCGGCGGTCTGCCCGCTGCGGAACTCCACGGGGACCGCGCTGCCCACGCGGACGCCGTGGCCCCGCGCGAAGTCGACGTCCATCGCCAGGTGCCCGTCGGCCAGCGCGGCCGCCGTGTCGCCCTGCGCGTAGGTGAGGTTCGCGACCTCGTCGAGCTGAGGGTCGTAGCCGGCCGCCGTGGTCTCGACGCGGTCGCCGTCGGGCAGCCGGACGGCGATCGGGGTGAACCGCGAGCGCGCCACCAGGCCCACGCCCTCGGTGTCGCGGATCTTGTCGGTGACCTCGGCCGGGAAGGGCACGAAGTTGGCGTTCTGCACCACGAAGTCGGCGCCCAGCGTCTGGTCGATCTGTTCGTCGAAGGACCGGGTCATCGACGCGCTCGCCACCGACATGCCGCCCACCAGCGCGAGCCCCACCATCAGCGCGGCCGCCGTGGCGCCCGTACGGCGAGGGTTGCGCAGGGCGTTGCGCTGGCTCATCCGGCCGACCGAGCCGAACAGCGCCGGGAAGCCCGCGCCGAGCACCCGGATCACCGGACGCACCAGCAGCGGGCCCGCGATCACGGTGGCCACCAGCGTCAGCACCACGCCGAGGCCGAGCAGGGACGCCGCGGAGGCGGTCTCGGACGCCGCGGCGCAGCCCACCAGGGCCGCCGCTCCGGCCGCCCCGACGACCGTGCCGACCACGGCCCGGACCCGCATGGGCTTGCCCACCCCGGCGATCTCCGCGTCCGCGAGGGCCGCCATCGGGGACACCGTGGCCGCCCGGCGGGCCGGGAGGTAGGCCGCGACGAAGGTGACGCCGACACCGACGACGTACGCCGAGACCGGTGTCACCCAGCCGACCACCATCTCGGTGGCCTTGATGTTCATGCCGAGCAGGCCCATCAGCTCGATCAGCCCGGCCGCCAGGCCGACACCGGCCGCGAGGCCCAGTGTGGAGCCGACCAGCCCGAGCAGCAGCGCCTCGGTGAGCACCGAGCGGCGCACCTGACGCCGGTCGGCACCCAGCGCGCGCAGCAGGCCCAGCTCACGCGTGCGCTGGGCGATCAGCATCGAGAACGTGTTGACGATCAGGAACACACCGACCAGCACGGCGACCCCGGCGAAGCCGAGCATCACGTACTTGATGACGTCCAGGAACCCGCCGAGCTGCTCCACGTCCGACTCGGCCTGCTCGTCGGCCGTGCGCAGCGTGTAGGCGCCGCTGTCCCCGAGCGCGGCCGCAACCCGCCGCTTCAGCTCGGCGTCGCTCACGCCGTCCGCCGCGTCGACGTTGATGCTGGTCGCGGCCTTCGGGTCGCCCAGCAGCTTGGCCTGCGCGGTCGGCGGGTCCAGGAACAGCAGGGACGCGCCGGGGTTGGTGGTGGTGAAGGTGACGATCCCGGCGACCTTCACCTCGAAGGATCCGGGGGCGGCGATGACCGTGAGGGTGTCGCCGATGCCGAGGTTCTTGCGGTCGGCGGTCTCGGAGTCCAGCAGCGCCTCGGCCGGGCCGTGCGGCGCGTGACCCGAGGTGAGCTCGACGGGGCTGCGCTCGGTGGGGTTCCAGCCGGTGCCCATCGTCGGGGCGCCGGTGGTCGGGCCGACCGAGTCGTTGTTCTCGTCGACGACGGTGATGCCCTGGACGTCCACGTCCACGCGCGCCCGGGCTACGCCGTCGACCTGGCTGATACGGTCCGCGAGCGCGGCCGGCAGGGTCGGGGTGAAACCGGTGGGCACGGCCTCGTCGAGTTTCTCGTCCGGACTGACCGTCACATCGGCGGCCGTCGAGGCGAACAGCCGGTCGAAGGTACGGCTGACCGTGTCCGAGAAGATCAGGCTGCCCGCGACGAACGCGACGGACAGCACGACCGCCAGCGCGGACAGCAGCAGCCGTCCCTTGTGGGCCAGGAAGCTGCGGAGAGTCGCCTTGAGCACGGGTCTCAGGCCTCCTTGGCGGCAGACCCGCCGTCACCGGGACCGCCGGTACCACCGGAGTCGCCCGCCGGGCCGCCGGCAGCCGCCGTGGCGCCCGGGGACGCAGCGGCCCCACCGCCGCCCGAACCGCCCTCCGACGGCCCGCGGATCACGTCGAAGCGCTTCATCCGCTCCAGCACCGCGTCCGCGCTGGGCCGCGCCATCTCGTCCACGATCCGCCCGTCCGCGAGGAACAGCACCAGGTCCGAGTGGGCGGCGGCGCCCGGGTCGTGGGTCACCATGACCACGGTCTGCCCGAGCGTGTCGACCGCTTCCCGCAGAAAGCCCAGCACCTCCAGACCGGCGCGCGAGTCGAGATTGCCCGTCGGCTCGTCCGCGAAGATCAGCTCGGGCCGCGAGGCCAGCGCACGGGCACACGCGACCCGCTGCTGCTGACCGCCCGACAACTGCGTGGGCCGGTGCTCGAGCCGGGCCCGCAGCCCGAGCGTGTCGATCACCTGGTCCAGCCACCGCGCGTCCGGCTTCTGCCCGGCGATGTCCATCGGAAGGGTGATGTTCTCCAGCGCGTTCAGCGTGGGGATCAGGTTGAACGACTGGAACATGAAGCCGATCCGGTCCCTGCGCAGCCGGGTCAGCTCGCGGTCCCGCAGCCCGGTGATCTCGGTGTCGCCGAGCCAGACCTGTCCGGCCGAGACGGCGTCCAGCCCCGCCAGACAGTGCATCAGCGTGGACTTGCCCGAGCCCGACGGGCCCATGACCGCGGTGAACCGGCCACGTGCGATGTCCACGTCCACCGAGTCCAGGGCCAGCACGGCCGTCTCTCCCGAGCCGTACGCCTTGGTCAGACCGCGGGCGCGCGCGGCGACGGAGTCGGCCGCCGCAAGGCCCGGGGCGTGCTCCGCAGCAGATGTGGACAAGGCCGCCTCCTCGGAAGTGGACATAGGGCACTCCCTTGTCGAGGCCGAGCCTAGTGTGAGCCGGGGCGCAGCCGGTATCCCTCTTGAGTCCCGCCTCTCCCTCCACCTCAGGTACAAGGTCGCCGCGACCTCTGTAGGGGACACCGGCTGTGGGCCCGCGCGAGGGACGTGCGCGGTGGGCCCGCGCGAGAGACGTGCGCCGTGGGCCCGCGCGAGGGGCACGCACCGTGGGCCCGCACGAGCGACGTGCGCCGCGCGGCGCACGCGAGGGACACCCGCCGTGCGCCCCCGCGGCGCACCCCGCGCCCCGAAGACGCCCCTTGCCCGCGCTAGCGCATCGGCGCTAGCTTCGAGGCATGGCGAAGACCCAGCTGAACGTCCGCGTGGACGAGGGCACGGCCCGCGCGGCGCGCGAACGCGCCCTGGCCCGCGGCATGAGCGTCAACCGGTACATCGAGGAACTCGTCCGGCAGGACACCGGCGAGGTGGGCCACACCTTCGTGGAGGCCGCCGCCGACTTCATGAAGAGCTACGAGTCCGTCTTCGCCGAGGAATTCGGCGAAGGACAGCGCGAAGGCCGTCCCTGAGCCGTTGAGCGACCTCAGGATCGACCTCGCCTGGCTGCTGATGCTCGCCGAGCAGAACACCCCCGGTGACCCCCAGGTCACCGACTGGGGCGCCCTCGTCGCCGCCGTCGCGCGCCACCGGGCCGAGATATTCGACGTACCGGTGTACGAAACCCCGCACGCCCGCGCGGCCGCACTGCTCCAGCTCCTGATCCACATCCCGGCACTGGAACGCTCCAACGCCCTGTTCGCCTGCGCCGTCGCCTACGCCTACCTCGTCGCCAGCGGACTGAAGGTCGTCACCTCGCCCGAGCAGGTGCGCGACCTCGCGCGGCTGGTCAAGACCGGGGAGGCGTCCGTCCAGGACATCGAACGCGAACTGCGCCAGTGGAGCGAGTGACGCCGACCGCGGCACCCGGTCCGGCTCAGTCCGACGCGGGCGGCCGCCACGCGGTGCCCAGCACACAGAACGAGGGCGGCAGCACCGGCCCCGTCTCCGGCAGCAGCATCGAGCGGTAGGGCCCCAGTTCGAAACCGGCCTCCCGCAGCGCCGCCACCGGGTCCCGGGACAGATGGCAGCCGCCGTTGAGCCGCGGCCACACCGTCCGGTCCAGCACGCGCTGCGTCATCCGCATCGCCGGGCCGCCGCCCCGCCCGTGCTCGAAGAACCGCAGCTGACCGCCCGGCCTGAGCACCCGCCGCACCTCGGCCATAGCCCGCGGCACATCGCGCAGACTGCACATGACCAGGGACAGCACGACCGCGTCGAACGCCTCGCTCTTGACCGGCATGGCCTCCGCCGTGCCCGGCACCACGTCGACCGGCACGTCGGCGCGCACCGCGGCCTCCACGGCCAGCGCCCGCAGGGCGCGCTCCGGCTCGATGGCGACGACCTCCGAGACGGTGTCCGGATAGTGGGTGAAGTTCAGTCCGTTGCCCGCGCCCACCTCCAGCACCCGCCCGGACAGCCCGGCCAGCATGCGCCGGCGCACCCGGGCCATGCCCATCCGGGTCTCGGCGGCCACGCTGACCCGGGCGTAGTACCGGGCGAACAGCGGGTGGTGCACGGGATCGTGCCCGGACCTGCCGGTCACGGCCGACCGCAGCGGCATGGGGACCTCCATCTCACGACGGGCCTTACCCCGATTGTGCCCCTCCGGCGACCCGCGCACCCCCCGCGATGTCTACGCCTCGGTGCCGAACGCCGTCGCGTCCCACACCCCGTCCAGGCGGGGTGCCAGCCAGCCGGGTGCCTCGGTGCGGAACCGGGCCGGTTCCAGCGCCCCCGCGCCTTCCGGCAGCGCGCCCAGCAGCGGAGCGTCGGCCACCTCCGGCAGATCCGCCACATTGCAGCGCGAGGCCAGGTCGGGCTCGGCGGGCCAGCTGCCGATGACCACACCGGCCAGGTCGAGCCCACGGCGGCGCAGCTCACGGGCCGTCAGCTCGGTGATGTTCAGCGTGCCGAGGCCCGCCGAGGCGACCACCAGGACCGACGCGCCCAGCAGTTCGGCCGCGTCGGCGAGTGTGGTGCCCTCGTCGTCGAAGCGGACCAGCAGCCCGCCCGCACCCTCGACCAGCACCAGATCGTGCTCCTCGGCCAGCTTCGCCGCGGCCTCCGCGATCTCGTGCGGCCGCACCGCAGCGCGCCCCGACCGGCGCGCGGCCGTCCCCGGGGCCAGCGGCTCCGGGTAGCGCGCGAGCTCGGCCGTCGTCACCTCGCCCGCCAGCCGCACGACCTCGTCGGCGTCCCCGCGCTCGTCCGGCCGTACGCCCGTCTGCGCGGGCTTGAGCACAGCGACCGACCGGCCGGCCGCGAGCGCGGCGGCGGCCACCGCGGCGGTCGTGACCGTCTTGCCGACCTCCGTGCCCGTACCCGTGATCACCAGGACCGGCATGTCGTCCTTCCTGTTCGTCCTCGCCACCGTCCGGCCCGTGCCGGCCGGCTCATCCCTCGTGCGCGGCGGCCCGCACCGCACGCGCGATCCGCGCCACGTCCTCGTCTCCGGTGACATACGGCGGCATCGTGTAGATCAGGTCGCGGAACGGCCGCAGCCACACGCCCTCGCGCACCGCGGCAGCGGTGGCCTTCTCCATGTCGACCGGATGGTCGAGCTGGACCACGCCGATCGCGCCCAGCACGCGCACGTCCCGCACACCCGGCAGCTCCGCCGCCGGGGCCAGGCCCTCGCGCAGCCCGGCCTCGATCCGCTTGACCTCCGTCTGCCAGTCCTGCCCGAGCAGCAGGTCCAGCGAGGCACAGGCCACCGCGGAGGCCAGCGGGTTGCCCATGAAGGTCGGCCCGTGCGCCAGCACCGGCACCTCGCCCTGCGAGATCCCGTCGGCCACTCCAGGCGTGCACAAGGTGGCCGCCATGCTGAGATAACCGCCGGTCATGGCCTTGCCCAGACACATCACGTCCGGCGTCACGGCCGCGTGGTCGGCCGCGAACAGCGCGCCCGTGCGGCCGAACCCGGTCGCGATCTCGTCGAACACCAGCAGCACGCCGTGCGCGTCGCACGCCTCGCGCAGCACCCGCAGATAGGCGGGGGAGTGGAAACGCATCCCGCCCGCGCCCTGCACCACCGGCTCGACGATCACCGCGGCCAGTTCGCGCGCGTGCTCCGCGATCGCCGAACGCAGCAGGTCGGCGTACGACTCCTCGTACTCCGCGGGCGGCGCGTCGACGAACACCTGGTGCGGCAGGATGCCGTTCCACAGGGAGTGCATGCCGCCGTCGGGGTCGCACACGGCCATCGGCTGCCAGGTGTCCCCGTGGTAGCCGCCCCGCCAGGTCAGCAGCCGCCGCTTCTCGGGGCGGCCCAGCGAGCGCCAGTACTGCAGGCACATCTTCACCGCGACCTCGACCGCCACCGAGCCGGAGTCGGAGAGGAACACATGCTCCAGACCCTCGGGTGACATGTCGACAAGACGCTTCGCCAGGCGCACGGCGGGCTCGTGGGTGAGCCCGCCGAACATCACATGACTCATCCGCCCGAGCTGGTCCTGCACGGCCTCGTCCAGCACCGGGTGCCGGTAGCCGTGGATCGCCGCCCACCAGGACGACATGCCGTCGACCAGCTCACCCGAGCCGTCCGCGAGCCGCAGCCGGACACCGCTCGCCGACTCCACGACGAGCGGCCGCGCCTGGCCGGGCATCGGGCCGTACGGGTGCCAGACGTGCCGCCGGTCGAGCTCCAGCAGGTGCGGCACGCTCAGCTCAGGCATTGGGCGCGAGGTCCGTTCCGGCACCCCGGCGGCGGACCGCCACCAGGTCGGGGCGCGGCTCGTTCGCCGACGGCGCCGGGGCGGCCGTACCGCACACGCCACCGCCCTCGTGGGAGCCGCAGCCGCCCGCCGCCTCGTGCGAGCCGCAGCCTCCGCCCTCGTGCGAGCCGCAGCCGCCGGTCGCGTGGGAGCCGCAGCCTCCGGCCGTCGCGCGGTGTTCCGGCAGCGTCACCTCACCGGCGCCCTCCACCTCGAAGCCGGCGTCGGCGATCATGTCCAGGTCGGCCTTGCCGGCCTGGCCCTCGCTGGTGAGGTAGTCGCCCAGGAAGATCGAGTTGGCCAGGTTCAGCGCGAGCGGCTGCATCGAGCGCAGGTGCACCTCGCGGCCGCCCGCGATCCGGACCTCCACGTCCGGGCAGACGAACCGGACCATCGCGAGGATCCGCAGACAGCGCTGCGGGGTGAGGTTCCACTCCTTGGCCAGCGGCGTGCCCTCGAACGGGATCAGGAAGTTGACCGGCACCGAGTCCGGGTCCAGCTCGCGCAGCGAGTACACGACGTCGACCAGGTCCTCGTCGGTCTCGCCCATGCCCGCGATCAGGCCCGAGCAGGCCGACAGCCCCGCCGAGTGCGCCTTCTGCACGGTGTCGACGCGGTCGGCGTAGGTGTGCGTGGTCGTGATCTCCCCGTACGTCTCCTCGGACGTGTTGAGGTTGTGGTTGTAGGCGTCCGCGCCCGCCTCGCGCAGCCGCTCGGCCTGGCCGTCGGAGAGCAGACCGAGGCACGCGCACACCTCGACGCCCTCGTTCTGGTCCTTGATCGCCTTGATCGTCTCGGACACCCGGTCCACGTCACGGTCCGTCGGACCGCGCCCGCTGGCCACCAGGCAGACCCGCTTGGCGCCCCCCGCGAGGCCGGCCGCGGCCGCCTGGGAGGCCTCGTCGGGCTTGAGCCAGGTGTACTTGAGGATCTCGGCCTTGGAGCCGAGCCGCTGAGAGCAGTAGGAGCAGTCCTCGGGGCACAGCCCGGACTTGAGGTTGACCAGGTAGTTGAGTTTCACGCGCCGCCCGAACCAGTGCCGGCGCACCTTGCCGGCCGCGGCCACTACGTCGAGCAGCTCGTCGTCCGACGTGGCCAGCACGGCGAGCGCTTCCTCGCGGGTCGGCAGCTCTCGCCGAAGCCCCTTGTCCACCAGCGTGTTCAGCAGATCCATGAGATCCGATCCTGACGTACGGACCCACTCCGGGCCAAGGAGACTTCGTACAACGAAGCCTTCTCGGCGTGTGGGTATTGCCACACACTGGGCGGCTGTCCCTGCGGTTAGGGTCTGTGCGCTGCCTACAAATACTCCGGAGGACCCATGGCGTTCGGCTGGATCGACGAGCAGGCGCTGCTGCGGCGCCGCGCCGGACTGGTGCGGACCCTGCGCCCCCGCCCCGCCGACTCGCCGCTGCTGGACCTCGCGAGCAACGACTACCTGGGTCTGGCCCGCCATCCGGAGGTCACCGACGGCGCCGCCCGTGCCGCGGCCGAGTGGGGCGGCGGCGCGACCGGCTCTCGCCTGGTCACCGGAACCACCGAGCTGCACGCCGAGCTGGAGCGCGAGCTCGCGGACTTCTGCGGCTTCGAGGCCGCCCTGGTCTTCTCCTCCGGCTACGCCGCCAACCTCGCGGCCGTCACCGCACTGGCCCCGCACGGCTCGCTCATCGTCTCCGACGCGGGCAACCACGCCTCACTCATCGACGGCTGCCGACTGGCCCGGGGCACCACCCAGGTCGTCGGCCACGCCGACCCGGACGGGGTCCGCAAGGCGCTGGGCACCCACGACGGCCCGGCCGTCGTGGTGTCCGACACGGTCTTCTCGGTCGACGGCGACGCCGCCCCGCTGGCCGCGCTCGCCGAGGCCTGCCGCGCGTACGGCGCCGGCCTGGTCGTCGACGACGCGCACGGCCTCGGGGTGCTCGGTGCCGGCGGCCGCGGCGCGGCGCACGCGGCGGGGCTCGCGGGCGCGGACGACGTGGTGGTGACGGTGACCCTGTCGAAGTCGCTGGGCAGCCAGGGCGGCGCGGTACTGGGACCCGCGAAGGTGATCGACCACCTGGTGAACGCGGCCCGCACCTTCATCTTCGACACCGGTCTCGCCCCGGCCGCCGCGGGTGCGGCGCTCGCCGCGCTGCGGCTGCTGCGCCGGGAGCCCCGGCGCGCGGACCGGGCCCGTGAGGTGGCGGCCGAGCTGCACGCCCGGCTCACCGCCGAGGGGCATCGGGCGGTGCGCCCGGACGCGGCCGTGGTCTCGGTGCGGGCGCCGTCCCCGGAGCAGGCCGTGCGATGGGCGGCCGACTGCCGCTCGGCCGGGCTGGCCGTGGGCTGCTTCAGGCCTCCTTCCGTGCCCGACGGCATCTCCCGGCTGCGGCTGACCGCCCGCGCGGACCTCTCCGGGGAACAGATCGAACGCGCTGTACGGGTGATCGGTGAGACGCGACCGTAAGTCGGCGTGACACGGCCGTGTTTCGGAACCGATGCGTATTCAGAACTGACCGTTTTCAGATTCGATCGAAATCGGTCAGTGGAACGCGGCCGTGAAACCCGCCCAGCTCTCGGGGGAGAAGAGCAGCGCGGGTCCGCCCGGGTTCTTGGAGTCGCGCACGGCGAGACGTCCGCTCAGGCGGGCCGTCTCGACGCAGTTGTTCGCTCCTGTGCTGTAGCTGCTGCGCAGCCACTGCGCGCTGTTCAGTCGGGTACTGGAGGGTACGTCGCGAGGCAGTGCGGTCATGGTGCCCCCTTACGCGCCGTCGACTGTGGTGGCGATGTGATCCAGCGAGTCCTCAGGTGAAAGAGCGTGCCTCTGAAGGGCGTTGAAGGCCTCGATGTAGGCCTCCAGGTCTTCTTTCCGTTCGAGGTAGAGGCTACTCGTCATATGGTCGAGAACAACCACGTCCAGATCAGAAGTGCGCGGAAATGAGAAGATAACGAAAGGCCCGGAGATGCCGATATGCGCCCCGGCCGAGAACGGCAGCACCTGGATGCGCACCTGCGGCAGCCGTGCGGCCTCCAGCAGCCGCAGCAACTGCCGTTCCATCACCTCGGGTCCGCCCACCTCCCTGCGCAGCACGGCCTCGTCCAGCACCGCGCTCAGCTCCAGCGGCGGCCGCGTCCGCAGCACGTCCTGCCTGGCCAGCCGCACCTGCACCAGCGCGTCCAGACGGTCGTCCGGCTCGCCGCGCAGGCCGCCCACCGCGGCCCGGGTCACCGCGCGGGCGTACTCGGGCGTCTGGAGCAGTCCGGGCACGACCGACGTCTCCAGCGTGCGCATCGCGCTGGCCTGCGACTCCAGGCTGATGAAGTCCCGGTAGGCGGGCGGCAGCACCCCGCGGTAGGCGTGCCACCAGTGGTGCCGCCCGACCCCGTCGTCCGAGCCCGCCAACGTCAGCAGCAGCTCACGCAGTTCGTGACCGGCGACACCGTAGGCGTCCAGCAGTAACCGCACATCGGCCGGTTTCACGCCACTCGCGCCTGTCTCGATCCGGCTCACTTTCGACTGGTGCCAGCCCACCAGACGGGCCGCCTCACCACTGGTGAGCCCCGTCCGGGCGCGCAGGGCACGCAGCTCGGCGCCGAGTTTGCGGCGGCGCACCGCGGGACCGTGCTGCATGGGCCTACTCCCTACTCCTCAAGAGCCGCCCAAATACGTGCTGCCGTCGCAGAGTTCACCGCTTCGAGCGACAGATATATGCATATCTTGGTGGATCGGCACCATGACCGGCGCACTGGTGGCAGTCTGACGGAGAAGCACCAGTCCGGGACCGTACTCGAACCATCCGATCCTTGTCGGACCGCGGTCCCGTGGGAAAGGGACGACGTCGCCATGGCCGACCACCTGGAAGCATCCGTCACTCTGCCGAGCGATCCCGCCTCGGTCTCCGCGGCTCGTGCCTACGTCCTCGACACCCTGGCGGAGTGGGGGCTGCCGTCGGACACCGACGCCGCCGACAGTATCCGGCTCATCGTCTCCGAACTCGCCACCAATGCCGTACAGCACACCTTCGGGCAGTCACCCACCTTCACGGTGGACATGCGCCTGGAGCGTGACGAACATCTGCGCATCGGTGTCACCGACAGCCACCCGAGATTCCCCAAACGGCTTCCGGCCGCCGTGCAGCAGGACAACGGCCGCGGCATGGTCATCATCCGCTGGCTCACGGCGGAGTGCGGCGGCAGGCTCCGCGTGCGTCCCACACGCGAGGGCGGCAAGACGGTCGCGATCGACCTCCCGTGGACCGTCCCGGCCCAGCCCGTCCCGGCGGCGGGCCAGCAGGAGCCGTGACACCTGGGCCCGCCCCACCCGGCGTGTCCGGCCTCCCACGGGCCCTCAGGCCACGCAGGGCCGCCGCAGCGGCTCCGGTCGGTGCCTGGCGCCGCCACGGAGCTCCCGGGTGCCGTACGGCGCCCCCGGCGCCCTATTCACCTGCCGTCGTCCGTGAGTGGCCTGTGCGGGCCGTCTCGGGCTGCTCGGGCAGTTCCCCGGCGCCCCCTGCGGGGCCCGTGCGGTGGACCCGGGCGGTGACGGCCTGTCAGGGTGGCCGCACCGCCCGGGAGCGGATCAGCTGACGCGGCCGTACCAGACACTGCTCGTCCAGATCTTCTGGAGCCGCACCACGTCGCCGGTCTTCGGGGAGTGCCAGATCTTGCCCTTACCGGCGTAGATGCCCACGTGGTAGACGTTCGAGCCCGAGTGGAAGAACACCAGGTCCCCGGCCTTGCGGTTCCTGGACGAGATGTGCCGGGTCTTGTTGTACTGCTGGGCCGCCGTGCGCGGCAGGGTCTTGCCCGCCTTCTTGTACGAGTAGAGCGTCAGCCCGGAGCAGTCGAACCGGTACGGCCCTGTGGCGCCGTACCTGTACGGCGAGCCCTTCTTCGAGGCGGCGACCTGGAGCGCCTTCGTCGCGGGCGTGGCGGCGGCGGCCTCGGCGGCGCCCCCCGGCACCACGAGCGAGCCGCCCACCGCGGCGATGGTGAGAGCCGAGGCCGTACCGGCCCGGGCCATGAGCGACGGGACACGATTCTGCGCGGTCATGCGCAACCCTTCGTCAAACCGCCTGAGAAGGATGACCTGTCGGATTCGGACTGGCGAAGTAGCCCGGCCGCCCGAAGGCGGCTTCACCCCAAGGACCACTCGGAACATGCGCTCCGGCGGCCCGTCGTGCCTGGGTCCTCCACTCCTGCCGATCCACTCCTGTCGACCGGTCATCCGGGCGGCGGCAGGACTCGGCGTCCGCCCGGATCGCCCCGCCGCGGTGGCGGGGGCTTGTCGTCAGACAGGGATCTTCACTCACAAGTGACCGAAAAACCCAATGGAATCGGGTATTTGTGTTGTTGCTCACCACTCACCCGTTCGGGTGGACACAGTGATCAACCGGGTCCCGTCGAGACCGCGGAACGGCCCCGGACCAGCGGCGGAACACATGGCTCCGCCCTGCGGCCACGCGCGCTGCGCAACCTTTCGGGGTCCGCGGGACGAGGGGTTTCTACGCCGAAAGGGGGTACGTCATTTGGTCCGTTTAAAGGCTGGTCCGGACGGTCCGGTGTCCGGGCCCGGAGGCGGCGCGACGCACGGTGCGGACGCCTCCGGGTGACGGGCGGTCAACTCGCGCTCCATCCGCCGGGGGGCGCTCGGCCGACTCGGGTGAACGGGTCGGCCGGACGGACGGTGCCGGGCGGCGTCCGGCGGCCGGGGCCGTCGACCCGGACCGCGCCTTCAGAGCGCCGCCCAGTGCCACCGCGGCCGGCCCCGGCGCGGCCCCGACGGTCAGGGTCAGGGTCAGGTTCAGGGCCGGTCGGCCGCCGCGGCGCCGTCGAAGTGGGACACCGAGCGGATCGGCGTCGTACGTCGTCCCCGCGCCGGGCGGCAGTCACTGGCCGAGGACGCCGAGCGGGCTCCGGCGCCATCTGCGGTGCGGAGGAGGCCCGGAGAAGGGTTGCCCGACAGGGCGGCCATGTCCGAGGCGAGGCGGGCCCCCGGCGGGGCCGATCAGCGGGACGAGGCCCGCGCCCGCGCCGCCGACGGCCGGCGTCGCCGGACCCAGGGCCCCGGCCTCCGTCCACCAGCACCCGTCAGCACACCCGGTCGGCTGTGCGCGAGGCCGTCGCGACCACCCCGAACGGGCCCGCGGCACCCACCGGCACGACCACGGCGCGTCCGCCCCGCAGTCCGCCCGGGACGACCAAGGCAGCGAGCAACTCGGGCTCCTGGCCGGTCAGGACGACGACTCCGTACGCGGACCGGTCCGCGACCGCCTGCCGGGCGCGTCCGCGAGGGCGTACCGATGGGCGTCGAACGTGCCTTCCTGCTGCTCCAGTTGAGGTTCGAGGCGGGCGGGTGGCGGCGGTGGGTCCCGGGGTGTCACCCGGGTGGCGGGCCAGGCGAAGGCCCCCAGGGCGAGGGGCGACGAGCGGGGCGGGGGGACAAGCGCGATCAGGCGGCGGGCGGGCTGGGGTGGGTGTGGAGGGCAAGGGTGGGTTCCCCGCGGGGGCGTGGGCCACGGTGGTGGCGCCGGGGAATCGGGTGGTGACGCCGAGCGGCGGCGCTCGGGGATGGCGCTCGGAGATGGCGCTTGTGGTGGCGTACTCGCCTCCGCCGCCCGCTCTCCGCCGCTTGTCAAGAAGGAACGTTCGTTTTAACTTTCTGGCCATGGCCCGCGTATCCCAGGAACACCTCGACGCCCGCCGCCGGCAGATCCTCGACGGCGCGGCCCTCTGCTTCGCCCGCAACGGCTTCCACGCCACGTCCATGCAGGACGTGCTCAAGGAGGTCGACCTGTCCGCCGGTGCCGTCTACCGCTACTTCAGCGGCAAGGACGAGCTGATCGGCGCGATCGTGACGGAGGCGCTGGAGACCGTGGGGGAGGTCTTCAACGGGGCCGCCCGGGAGACGCCGCCGCCCCTGCCGGACGTGCTGATGCCCCGGGTGCTGGCGGAGATGCGCGAGCGGCGGCCGCTGCTGCTGGAGGGCGGCGAGTGGATGTTCCCCCGGCTGTTGGTCCAGGTGTGGACCGAGACCCTGCGCAACGAACAGCTCGCCGCGCTGCTCGGGCCCGGTTTCGACCGGATCCGGGACGCCTGGCGGGAGGTCGCCGAGTCCTACCGCCGGGCGGGCCTGCTGTCCGAGGACGTGGACGCCGACACGCTCGCCCGGGTGATGGTCGCCGTGGTGCAGGGATTCGCCGTGCAGACGGCCCTGTTCGGGGACATCCCCGAGGAGACGCTGCGCGCCGGACTGCGGGCGCTGATGAGCCTCGGCGGATCACAGCTCGGTTAACGTCCCCGAAACTCGGCGCAACTAGCCTGCCCCACCACGCCACCAGGCAGTTTGCCCGGTGACAGCGGCGACCGGGCCCCGCACGGCCCGGAGCGAGGATGTGAGGTGGGACGTGCAACTGACCCCGCACGAGCAGGAGAGGCTGCTGATCCACGTGGCGGCCGACGTCGCCGAGAAGCGCAGGGCCCGCGGTCTGCGGCTCAACCACCCCGAGGCGGTGGCCCTGATCACCTCGCACCTCCTCGAAGGCGCCCGCGACGGACGCACCGTGGCCGAACTGATGGCCTCCGGACGCAAGCTGCTCACCCGCGACGACGTCATGGACGGCGTCCCGGAGATGGTCCACGACGTCCAGGTCGAGGCCACCTTCCCGGACGGCACCAAGCTCGTCACCGTCCACGACCCGATCGTGTGAAAGGGGGCGGCTCGATGATTCCCGGCGAGATCCTGTTCGCGGACGGCCCCGTGGTCCTCAACGAGGGCCGTGAGGTCACCCGGCTGACCGTCCTCAACTCCGCCGACCGGCCCGTACAGGTCGGCTCCCACTACCACTTCGCCGAGGCCAACCCCGGCCTCGACTTCGACCGCGCCGCCGCCCGCGGCAAGCGGCTGAACGTCGCCGCCGGCACGGCCGTACGGTTCGAGCCCGGCATCCCCGTCGAGGTCGAACTCGTCCCGCTCGCCGGCGCGCGGATCGTGCCCGGACTGCGCGGAGAGACCGGAGGTGCCCTCGATGCGTGAGATCTCCCGTGCCGCCTACGCCGACCTGTTCGGGCCGACCACCGGCGACCGCATCCGGCTGGCCGACACCGACCTGCTGATCGAGATCGAGGAGGACCGCTCGGGCGGCCCCGGACTCGCCGGTGACGAGGCGGTGTTCGGCGGCGGCAAGGTCATCCGCGAGTCCATGGGCCAGGCGCGTGCTACGCGCGCAGACGGCACCCCGGACACCGTGATCACCGGCGCCGTGATCGTCGACCACTGGGGTGTGGTCAAGGCCGACGTCGGCATCCGCGACGGCCGGATCACCGGCATCGGCAAGGCGGGCAACCCCGACACCATGGACGGCGTCCATCCCGACCTGGTGATCGGCCCCGAGACCGAGGTCATCGCGGGCAACGGGCGCATCCTCACCGCCGGTGCCATCGACGCGCACGTCCACTTCATCTGCCCGCAGATCGCCGACGAGGCGCTGTCGTCGGGGATCACGACCCTGGTCGGCGGCGGCACCGGACCGGCGGAGGGATCGAAGGCCACGACGGTCACGCCCGGCCCCTGGCATCTGGCCCGCATGCTGGAGGCGATGGAGGCCTACCCCCTCAACATCGGCCTCCTCGGCAAGGGCAACACCGTCTCCCACGAGGCCATGCTGTCCCAGATCCGCGGCGGCGCCCTCGGTCTGAAGCTGCACGAGGACTGGGGCTCCACCCCGGCCGTGATCGACGCCTCGCTGACCGTCGCCGAACGGACGGGCATCCAGGTCGCCATCCACACCGACACGTTGAACGAGGCGGGATTCGTCGCGGACACTCTCGCCGCGATCGCCGGACGCGGCATCCACGCCTACCACACCGAGGGCGCGGGCGGCGGGCACGCACCCGACATCATGACGGTGGTCTCCGAGCCGCACGTGCTGCCCAGTTCCACCAACCCGACCCGGCCCTTCACCGTCAACACCGCCGAGGAACACCTCGACATGCTGATGGTCTGCCACCACCTCAACCCGGCCGTTCCCGAGGACCTCGCCTTCGCCGAGTCCCGCATCCGGCCGTCGACCATCGGTGCCGAGGACATACTCCACGACCTCGGCGCCATCTCGATCATCTCCTCCGACTCCCAGGCCATGGGCCGCGTCGGCGAGGTGATCCTGCGCACCTGGCAGACCGCGCACGTGATGAAGCGCCGCCGCGGCGCCCTCCCGGGCGACGGGCGCGCCG
The DNA here is from genome assembly GCF_040612135.1 of Streptomyces sp. NPDC006458. Taxonomy (NCBI): domain Bacteria; kingdom Bacillati; phylum Actinomycetota; class Actinomycetes; order Kitasatosporales; family Streptomycetaceae; genus Streptomyces; species Streptomyces sp. NPDC006458. The sequence goes on from NZ_JBEXPR010000012.1 coordinate 150,746, forward strand.
ACAACCGGCGGGTGCGTCGCTATGTCGCCAAGTACACGATCAACCCGGCCCTCGCCCAGGGACTCGCCCGGGAGATCGGCTCGGTCGAGACCGGCAAGCTCGCCGACCTGGTGCTATGGGAACCGGCGTTCTTCGGCGTCAAGCCCCAACTCGTCGTCAAGGGCGGCCAGATCGCCTACGCGCAGATGGGCGACGCCAACGCCTCCATCCCCACCCCGCAGCCGATCCTGCCGCGCCCCATGTACGGCGCCATCGGGCGCGCCCCGGCGTCCAACTCGGTCAACTTCGTGGCACCTTTGGCCGTCGAGGCCGGGCTGCCCGAACGTCTCGCGCTCGGCAAGCGGTTCGTGGCCATCGAGTCCACGCGCTCGGTGACCAAGGCCGACATGCGCGAGAACGACGCCCGGCCGCGGGTCGAGGTCGACCCCGACAGCTTCGCCGTGCACATCGACGGTGAACTCGTCGAGGCCACCCCGGCGGCCGAGCTGCCCATGGCCCAGCGCTACTTCCTGTTCTGATGTCCCGGGCAGCGCTTCTCGTCCTCGCCGACGGCCGCTTCCCCGCCGGAGGTCACGCGCACTCCGGTGGGGCCGAGGCGGCGGTCAAGGCGGGGCGCGTCACGGACGCGGCGACGCTGGAGGACTTCTGCCGGGGGCGGCTGCACACGGCCGGACTGGTGGCCGCGGGGCTCGCCGCGGCCGCCGCGCGCGGGATGGACGTGGAGGAGTTGGACGCCGCCGCCGATGCCCGTACGCCGTCGCCCGCGCTGCGGGGTGCCGCGCGCAGGCTGGGGCGGCAGCTGTTGCGGGCCGCTCGCCGGACCTGGCCGTCGCCCGAACTCGACGCTCTGGCACGGCGGTTTCCCAAGGGGGCGCATCAGCCTGTGGTGCTGGGTGCGGTCGCGCGGGGTGCGGGGCTCGGGGCGCTCGACGCGGCGCACTGTGCCGTCTACGAGAGTGTCAGTGGGCCGGCTACCGCGGTGGTGCGGCTGTTGAGCCTGGATCCGTTCGAGGCCACGGGGGTGCTGGCGCGGCTCGCGCCGGAGCTGGATCTGGTGGCTGATCGGGCGGTGGAGGCGGCCGGGCGGGCCGTGGGTGAAGGGGTGGGGGTGTTGCCCGCGGTGTCCGCTCCGCTGCTGGAGTTGTCGGCCGAGGTGCATGCGGCGTGGCCTGTGCGGTTGTTCGCTTCCTAGTGGTTTTCTCGCCCCCGCCGCCCCTGCCCGTCCCGTCCCCAGGGGCTTCGCCCCTTCGACCCCGCCAGGAGGCTCCGCCCCCTGGACCCCCGGCCTTTGCCCACCCACCGCCCGGAACTGTCAGTTGAGAGGGGCCGGTAAGGAAGGTGCGCCTCGTCCACCCGTCGTCCGGAACTGCCAGTCGAGAGGGGCTGGAGCGGAAGGTGCGCCTCGTCCACCCACCGCCCGGAACTGTCAGTGGAGAGGGGCCGGTAAGGAAGGTGCCTCGTCCACCCACCGCCCGGAACTCTCAGTCGAGAGGGGGCCGGTGCAGAGGGGGCGCGGCCCATCACCCGAGTTCTTCGGCCTGGTCGTTTCGGGCCGTCACCAGTCAAGGAGCCGTGAGACATGCATCTCGATCACATTCACGCCGGTGCCTCCGCTGTCAGTGCCGATGCCCGGCGGCCCGACGGGCGGCGGCGGGCGTTGCGGGTCGGGCTCGGAGGGCCCGTGGGGTCCGGGAAGACGGCGACCGTCGCGGCGTTGTGCCGGGTGCTGCGGGAGGAGTTGTCGCTCGCAGTCGTGACCAATGACATCTACACCCGCGAGGACGCCGAGTTCCTGCTGCGCGAGGCCGTGCTGCCGCCCGAGCGGATCGCCGCCGTGGAGACCGGGGCCTGTCCGCACACGGCGATCCGGGACGACATCTCCGCCAACCTGGAGGCGGTGGAGGACCTGGAGGACGAGGTGGGGCCGCTCGACCTCGTCCTCGTCGAGTCCGGCGGCGACAACCTCACCGCCACCTTCTCCAAGGGGCTGGTGGACGCGCAGATCTTCGTCATCGACGTGGCCGGGGGCGACGACATCCCGCGCAAGGGCGGACCCGGCGTGACCACGGCCGACCTGCTGGTCGTCAACAAGACCGACCTCGCCCCGTACGTCGGCTCGGACCTCGCGCGGATGGCGGCCGACGCCAAGGCGCAGCGCGCCGAACTGCCCGTCGTCTTCCAGTCCTTGCGCAGCGAGGAGGGCGTCGCACAGGTCGCCGCGTGGGTGCGCGGGCAGCTCACCGTGTGGCGGGCCCGCGGATGAGCGGCGTACGGGCCACCGCGCGGGTCGTCGCCCGCGCCGACGGACGGGGCGGTACGTCCTTGCCCGTCCTGGAGAGCGAGGGGCCGCTGGCGCTGCGGCGGACCAGGGCGCACGGCGACGAGGCGCACGTGATGCTCGTCGGCGCCATGAGCGGGCCGCTCGGCGGCGACCATCTCACGGTCCGGGCGGAGGCCGGCGCCGGCGCCCGGCTGCGCGTCGGCTCGGCGGCCGCCACCATCGCGCTGCCGGGACAGACCAAGACCGAGGCCCGCTACGACGTCCTGCTCGACGTGGCCGACGGCGGCGAACTGCACTGGCTGCCCGAGCAGTTGATCTCGGCGCGCGGCAGCGATCTGCATGTCACCACCCGCGCCGACCTCGCCGCCGGCGCCCGGCTGGTGCTGCGCGAGGAACAGGTACTCGGGCGGGCCGGGGAGGAACCCGGGCGGCTCACCAGCCGTCTCACCGTGCGGGTCGACTCTCGCACGATCCTCGACCAGGAGCTGTCCTGCGGCCCCGGAGCCCCGGGCGGATGGGACGGCCCGGCCGTGCTCGGAGGACACCGTGCGGTCGGCCAACTGGTCGTCGTACGACCCGAGTTCGCGGACCGTCCGGTGACGGCCCGGGTGCTGGGGGAGGGGGCCGTGCTGATGCCGCTCGCCGGGCCGGCCGCACTCGTCGGCGCCGTCGCGCCGGACGCGCTGCGGTTGCGCCGGGTGCTGGACGAAGCACTGGGCGAGCTCGACCAGAGTGACCGCTGACCGGGCACACGATCCCGGTTATCGGATTGGCAAAGAACCGTCGCCGCCTCTGTCCCGGAACACCTCACAGCCACCAGGATCGCCCGTACTCGTGTCAGAACGTCGAAACGTTGTACGGGGAGGACTACTTGAGAGGCATGAGAGCGAACAGGCGTACGGCCGCGGCAGGGTCGGCCGGTGCGCTGATCGCCGCGACGCTGATCGCCGGGGCAGTGACCGCGCCCACGGCCAGCGCCAGCCAGGGTGACACCCGCCACCGCACCGTCAGTGAGGCGCAGGGCGTCGCGATCGCCGCGGCCCGCGCCGCCGGGACGGGCATCGACTGGCAGGACTGTCCGCCCGACTGGGGCCTGGAACAGCAGATCAAGTGCGGCTGGGTCAGCGTGCCGCTCGACTACGCCAAGCCGTACGGCAAGCAGATCAAGCTCGCCGTCGACCACATCGGCAACACCGGCACCCCCGAGGAGCGCCAGGGCGCCCTCGTCTACAACCCCGGCGGCCCCGGCGGCTCCGGTCTGCGCTTCCCGCGCCGCGTCGTCACCGGCGCGCCCGTGTGGGCGAAGACGGCCAAGGCCTACGACTTCGTGGGCTTCGACCCGCGCGGTGTCGGCAAGTCCACGCCGATCTCCTGCGTCGACCCGCAGGAGTTCGTCAAGGCGCCCAAGATGGACCCGGTGCCGGACAGCGAGGACGACAAGCGCGCCCAGCGCAAGCTCGCCCGCGAGTACGCCGACGGCTGCTACGACCGCAGCGGCGAGATGCTGCCGCACATGACCACGCCCAACACCGCGCGCGACCTGGACGTCATCCGTGCCGCGCTCGGCGAGAAGAAGCTGAACTTCCTCGGCGTCTCCTACGGCACCTACCTCGGCGCGGTCTACGGCACGCTGTTCCCGACGCATGTGCGCCGCATGGTCGTCGACAGCGTGGTCAACCCCTCCCGCGAGAAGATCTGGTACCAGGCCAACCTGGACCAGGACGTCGCCTTCGAGGGCCGCTGGAAGGACTGGCAGGACTGGGTCGCCGCCAATGACGCCACCTACCACCTCGGCACCACCCGCGACGCCGTCCAGGCCAAGTGGCTCGAACTGCGGGCCGCCGCCAAGAAGAGCCCGCTCGGAGGGGTCGTCGGCCCGTCCGAGCTGATCTCCTTCTTCCAGAGCGCCCCGTACTACGACAGCGCGTGGGCCTCCCGCGCGAGCGTCCTCAGCGCATGGGCCGCCGGTGACACCCAGGCCGTCGTGGACGCCGCCGCGCCCGACATGACCGACACCGCGGGCAACGCCGCGTCGGAGAACGGCAACGCCGTCTACACGGCCGTCGAGTGCGCCGACGCCAAGTGGCCCACCAGCTGGAAGAAGTGGGACCGCGACAACACGCGGCTGCACCGCGACCACCCGTTCATGACCTGGGCCAACGCCTGGATGAACCTGCCGTGCGCCACCTGGCCCGCCAAGCAGCAGACCCCCGTGAACGTCAAGGCCCGCAAGGGTCTGCCGCCCGTGCTCATCGTGCAGTCCGAGCGGGACGCGGCGACGCCGTACGAGGGCGCGGTCGAGCTGCACGCGCGCTTCGAGGGCTCCCGCATGATCACCGAGAAGAACGCGGGCTCGCACGGCGTCACCAGCCTGGTCAACTCCTGCATCAACGACCGGGTGGACGCCTACCTGCTGACCGGTGCGCTGGACTCGTCCGACGTGACGTGCGCGTCGCACGCTACGCCGAAGCCGTAGCGCTCCGCTTGGCGGGGCCGGGGAGTTGGTGCGGGTGCGTCGTGGTCCGTCGCGCAGTTCCCCGCGCCCCTTTGGGGAGTTTCTGCTCAGCCGTGGCGTTCAGTTGCGCGAGGGCCGGGGGCCGGGGGCCGGGGGCTGGGGGCTGGGTGCGGGTGCGTCGTGGTCCGTCGCGCAGTTCCCCGCGCCCCTTTGGGGGGTTTCTGCTCAGCCGTGGCGTTCAGTTGCGCGAGGGCCGGGGGTCGGGGGCCGGGGGCTGGGTGCGGGTGCGTCGTGGTTCGTTGCGCAGTTCCCCGCGCCCCTTTGGGGGGTTTCTGCTCAGCCGTGGCGTTCCGTTGCACGAGGGCCGGGGGCGGGGGTTGCGTGCGGGTCCGTCGTGGTCTGTCGCGCAGTTCCCCGCGCCCCTGGGGGGCTCGCTCAGCCTTTGCGTTCCGTTTGGCGGGGGTTGGGTGGGGGCTTCTTGTGGGTCGTCGTGTAGTTTTCGGCGGCCCTAGGGAGTCCACTCCTCCTCCGCCGCGTAGTCGAAGAGGTCGCCGTAGTTGGCGTACATCTTCGGGTATGCCTCTCGCCAGTCCCTCCCGGACAGTTGAGCCGTGATCCACTCGACTGTCTCCGGGAGGGACTCGGCGTATCGCGTCACCGGGCGGTAGTCCAGTTCCCGTCGCGCCGCCGACATGTCGCAGACGACCGGCGCCGGAACCGACCAGGGGGAATCTCCCACGGTGGGGGCCGGTGGGGGACCCTCGACCAGGACGGTCCGCGGTGGTGCCACCCCCATCGCCGTGTCGATCGCCCCGGCGATCTCCGCGACCGTCGGTGCCTCGTCGTCACAGGCGTTGAGCACCCGTGAGCCGGGCCGGGCGGCCGCCAGACGGATCAGTTCGGCCAGGGTGTGCACGCTCACGGGGTGGAAGCGGCTCTCGCCGCCGTAGGCGAGGACACGGCTGCGGCGGCCGTCCAGGTTGCGTTTGACGAAGTAGAGCTCGCGCGGGGTACGGCAGTGCGGGCCGTGCACCGCTCCGGAACGCAGCAGGGTGGCCGGCAACCGGTCTCCGGCGGCGAGGAGTTCGCGCTCGACCGCCGCCTTGCGGGTGCTGTACGTGGTGTCGCCCGGGGAGACCGTGGCCTGCGTCTCCGGGATCGGCAGCGGGTAGTGCGGGAAGCCGTCGGTCTCGGACTGGGTGTCGAACCCGCGCCCGCGACCCTCCTCGTAGACGGCCACGCTGGAGATCACCACGGCCGAGCCGACGCGGCCGGCCAGCCGGGTCACCTGGCGGGCGTGGTGCTCCCGGAAGGCGACCATGTCGACGAGCACGTCGCAGCCCTCGCCGATCACCGCCTCCAGCGCCCTGTCGTCCTCGCGGTCGAGCCGTACCGCGCGCACTCCCTCGGGCCAGGTCTCGTCACGGGTGCCGCCCCGTGAGGCGGCCGTCACCTCCCAGCCGTCCCGGGCCAGCGCCGCCACCGCCGGACGCCCGATCTGTCCCGTCGCGCCGATCACCACAGCTCGTCTCATACGCGTCCGGCGCCCGGGGCCCGAAGGGGATCTGCCGACGGCAGAGCGCGTCAGGTCAGCGGCATCCGCGGGAACCTGCGTTCCTTCGCGGCGGCGGCCTGCTCCGCCTTGGCGACGGCCGCGTACGTGTCGACGTACTCCTGCCCGGACAGCTCGAGAATGGCGTACATGATCTCGTCGGTGATCGCGCGCAGGACCGCCTTCTCGTGCTCCATCCCCTCGTAGCGGGAGAAGTCCAGGGGCGGGCCGAAGCGGATGACCACCGGGTGGATGTGGGGGATGACCCTGCCGGGCGGCTGGGCCTCGAAGGTGCCGATCATCGCGCACGGGACGACCGGGACGCCCGCCCTGAGCGCCATGACGGCCACACCGACCTTGCCCTTGTACAGCCGCCCGTCGTGCGAGCGGGTCCCCTCGGGATAGATCCCCAGCAACTCGTCCTTGCCCAGTACGCCGAGGCCCTCGCGGATGGCGGCCTGTCCCGCCTCCTTGCCCGAGCGGTCCACCGGGATCTGCCCCGCGCTGCGGAAGAAGGCCGCGGTCAGCCGGCCCTTGAGGCCCGGCCCCGTGAAGTACTCGGCCTTCGCCAGGAAGGTGATGCGGCGCTTGAGCACGGCCGGCATCAGGAAGTGGTCGGCGAAGGACAGATGGTTTCCGGCGACGATGGCCGCGCCCGAGGACGGCACATGCTCCAGGCCCTCGATCCGGGGCCGGAACACCAGTCTCAGCAGCGGTCCCAGCAGTACGTACTTGAGCAAGTGGTAGAACAAGGGCGCTCCTCACTCCGGCGAAGCCGCCCGACCGCCACATTCCCGCAGGTCAACCGGCCCGTTCTGATGGGGAGTCAGTGTAGGCGCGGGTGCCCGGCACGGGAACCGGGCGCGGCCGGCCCCAGGACGTGCCCATGACGGGAAACGGCCCCTCCCCGTCTCGGGACACGGCCCCTCCCCGTTCTCGGAGAACCAGCCCCTCCCCGCCTCGGGAAACCAGGGTCCCCGCCTCGGGAAACACCCGCCTCGGGAAACCAGGCCCTCGCGGACGCGGGGCGCGACCCGTGGGCCGCGCCCCTAGTGCCCCGGCAGGCAGCGTTTGCCCGTCAAGGAGCGGCGTCCGGTGCGTGCTCTCGGTGTGCCGGGTGCAGGCCCTCGTACTGGATGTACTCGGGTTTGTGCCCGGTGCGGCGAGAGGGCGTGCCGGGCGTCGCGACGGGGCGAACGTTGCCTGTCGGGGCACTAGAGAGCCGCCGTGGCGGTCAGCCCACCAGCACCTTCTCCAACGCCCCCATCGCCGAGAGGAGTTCCTCCGCCGTGATGGTCAGCGGCGGCGCGATCCGGATCGTGGAGCCGTGCGTGTCCTTGACCAGGACACCCTCGCGCATCAGGCGCTCGCTGATCTCGCGGCCCGTGCCGATGGCCGGGTCGATGTCGACGCCCGCCCACAGACCGCGCGAGCGGAAGCCGACGACACCCTTGCCGACCAGGTCGGTCAGCGAGACACGCAGGACCACGCCCAACTCCGCCGCCCGGCGCTGGAACTCGCCGGTCTCCAGCAGCTCTACCACGGCCGTGCCGACCGCCGCGGCCAGCGGGTTGCCGCCGAAGGTCGAGCCGTGCTCACCGGGCCGCAGTACGCCGAGCACCTCGCGGCCGCCGATCACCGCGGACACCGGCACGATGCCGCCGCCCAGCGCCTTGCCGAGCAGCACCAGGTCCGGGACGACGTCCTCGTGCTCGACGGCGAGGGTGCGCCCGGTGCGGCCGAGGCCGGACTGGATCTCGTCGGCGATGAACAGGCAGCCCTTGCGGCGGGTCAGTTCACGCACCCCGCTCAGGTAGCCGTCGTCGGGGATGACGACCCCGGCCTCGCCCTGGATCGGCTCGATCAGCACGGCGGCGGTCGTCTCGTCGACGGCCTCCTCCAGCGCCGCGAGGTCGTTGTACGGCACGATCCTGAAGCCCGGCGCGAACGGACCGAACCCGGCGCGGGCGGTCTCGTCCGTGGAGAAGCCGACGATGGTCGTCGTACGGCCGTGGAAGTTCTCCGCCGCGACCACGATGGTCGCCCGGTCCGCGGGCACGCCCTTGACCTCGTAGGCCCACTTGCGGGCCACCTTGATGCCGCTCTCCACCGCCTCGGCACCGGTGTTCATCGGCAGCACCATGTCGTGCCCGGTCAACTCCGCGAGCCGGTGCGCGAACTCGGCGAGCCGGTCGTTGTGGAACGCCCGCGAGGTGAGCGTGAGCCGGTCCAGCTGACGGTGCGCGGCCTCGGTCAGCGCCGGGTTGCGGTGGCCGAAGTTGAGGGCCGAGTACCCGGACAGCATGTCGAGATAGCGGCGGCCCTCGACGTCCTCCACCCAGGTGCCCTCGGCGTGCGCCACCACCACGGGCAGGGGGTGGTAGTTGTGGGCGAGGACCGGCTCCTCGGCACGGATCAGCTCGGCGGAGGAGCGGGTGCGGGCGGGTGCGGTCATCAGCGGATCTCCTGGGTACAGCACTTGATGCCGCCGCCGGCCTTCAGGAACTCCGACAGGTCGACGGCGACGGGGACATAGCCGCGCTCGGCCAGATTCCCGGCGAGCGCCTCGGCTCGCGGCGCGATGAACACATGGCGGCCGTCGGACACGGAGTTCAGCCCGAAGGCCGTGGCGTCCTCGCGGGTCGCGCGCACCGCGTCCGGGAAGAGCCGTTCGAGCACCTCGCGGCTGCCGGGCGAGAACGCCTCGGGGTAGTACACGATGTTGTTGCCGTCGGTGGAGTCGTCCAGCACGAACAGCGCCGTGTCCAGGTGGTAGAAGTACGGGTCCACCAGGTTCAGACTGATCACCGGACGGCCGAAGAACTCCTGCGCCTCGCGGTGCGCCTCACGGGTGGTGCGGAAGCCGTGCCCGGCGAGCAGGTACCGGCCCGTCCACACCAGGTCGCCCTCGCCCTCGCACACCGACTCCGGGCGGTGCACGGCGAAGCCGGCCTGCTTGAACCACTTGTCGTAGTGCACGGACTCGGGGCGCCGCTCGGTCGCGTGGAACAGCGAGCCGAAGACGCGGCCGTCGACGACGACCGCCGAGTTCGCGGCGAAGACCATGTCGGGGAGACCGGCGACCGGCTCCACGCTGTCGACGGAGTGCCCATGGGCGCGGTAGGTGCGGATCAGCTCCTGCCACTGCTCCTGGGCGAGGTCGACGTCGACCTGGACGTCGGGATGCATCCAGGGATTGATCGCGTACTGCACGGCGAAGTGTCTGGGTTCGCAGACGAGGAAGCGCCGCCGGCGCGGCACACGGCTGTCGGTCACAGAGGGGTCCCTCCGCTTCCTGCGGGTGATCGGTCAGGGGTGATACCAAGGTAAGAACTGACACTCACGCCCGACAAGAAATCAAAGCTGCGTGTTCACGCAGGAATGCTGCGTATCAATCAGGGCATACGCACGTCTCATGCGCCTTCGGGGGCGGGCTGGGACGCACCCGCCTCCGGACTCTCCGGAAGCAGATGGGACAGCACCATCACACTGATCGTCTTGCGGATGAACGGCTCCGTACGGATGCGCTCCAGCACCTCCTCGAAGTGCCCCACGTCCCGCGCCCGCACATGCAGCAGCGCGTCCGCGCCACCCGTCACCGTCATCGCCGCGGTGATCTCCGGATGGTTGCGCACCACCTCGGCCAGCCGCCGCGGCGGGGCCGCGCCCTCGCAGTACACCTCGACGTACGCCTCCGTGCGCCAGCCCAGCGCCGAGGGCCGCACGGTCGCCGTGAACCCGGTGATCACACCGGTCTCGCGCAGCCGGTCCACCCGGCGCTTGACCGCCGTCGCCGACAGCCCGATCGCCCCGCCGATCTCGGCGAAACTGGTCCGGGCATTCGCCATCAGGGCGGTGATGATCTTCCGGTCGAGCTCGTCGAACGGAGCGGAGCTGCTGTTCACACCGCCACTGTATCCAGCGCGAACACCCCTGCCGGATCCCCTACGAACGTCCTCGCCGAGGCCGTGTCCAGGCCCGCCGATCACGCCTACACTCCACGTTCATGCTGCGCGCCCTGGCTGTCGACGACGAACGCCCCACGCTGGAGGAACTCCTCTACCTCCTCAACGCCGACCCCCGCGTCGGCAGCGCCGAGGGTGCGGGCGACGCCACCGAGGCCCTGCGCCGCATCAACCGCGCCCTGGAGTGCGGCCCCGACGGCCCCGAGGCCATCGACGTCGTCTTCCTCGACATCAACCTGCCCGGCCTCGACGGCCTCGACCTCGCCCGGCTGCTCACCGGCTTCGCCCGGCCCCCACTGGTCGTCTTCGTCACCGCCCACGAGGACTTCGCCGTCCAGGCCTTCGACCTCGACGCCGTCGACTACGTCCTCAAACCCGTCCGCCGCGAACGCCTCGCCGAGGCCGTGCGCCGGGCCGCCGACCAGAGCACCGGCGGCCCCCGCGGCACGGAAGCGCAGACCGGCCCCGCCCCGCGCATCCCCGTGCACGAGCCCGACCCCGACCAGATACCCGTCGAACTCGGGGGCGTGACCCGCTTCGTCGCCGTCGACGACATCACCCACGTCGAGGCCCGCGGCGACTACGCCCGGCTGCACACCGCCCGGGGCAGCCACCTGGTCCGCATCCCGCTGTCCACCCTGGAGGACCGCTGGCGCGGCCGCGGGTTCGTCCGTATCCACCGCCGCCACCTCGTGGCGCTGCGCCACATCGCCGAACTCCGCCTGGACACGGGCTCCGTCAGCGTCGTGGTCGGCGCCGAGGAGCTCCAGGTCAGCCGCCGCCACGCGCGCGAGCTGCGGGACCTGCTGATGCGGAGGCCATGACGTGCCCCAGGACCCCGCCGAGACCCGCGTCGTCGTCACCGGCCCGCCCCGCCGCACCCGCCGCACACCGGCCCACTACCGCCCGCGCACCGAGATCGACGAGCAGACCACCCTGGGCCACACCTACGTCCGCTCCCTGATGCGCAGCCAACTGCGCGCCGCGCTCACCGCCTTCGCCGTCCTCGTCCTGCTGGTCGGCCCGCTGCCCCTGCTGTTCACCGCCATGCCCGCCGCCCGCCGCGTGGAGTGGGGCGTCCTCGGGTTCGGCCTGTACGCGCCTCTCGTCCTGCTCGCCCGCTGGTACGTGCGCCGCGCCGAACGCAACGAGCGGGACTTCGTCCGCCTCGTCGAGGACCGGTGAGCCGCCCGGTGGTCCACGCCCGATGAACCCCGGCTACGCCGTACCGGCCGTCGCCCTGGTGGTCGTGGCGACCGTCCTCGTCGGCGCCTTCGGCCTGCGCATCTCCCGCACCACCTCCGACTTCTACGTCGCCTCCCGCACGGTCGGCCCCCGGCTGAACGCCGCCGCCATCAGCGGCGAGTACCTGTCGGCCGCCTCCTTCCTCGGCATCGCCGGGCTCGTCCTGGTCCAGGGCCCCGACATGCTCTGGTACCCGGTCGGCTACACCGCCGGATACCTCGTCCTGCTGCTCTTCGTCGCCGCCCCGCTGCGCCGCTCCGGCGCCTACACGCTGCCCGACTTCGCCGAGGCCCGGCTCGCCTCCCCGGCGGTACGGCGCCTCGCCGGGGCCTTCGTCGTCGGCGTCGGCTGGCTCTATCTGCTGCCCCAGCTCCAGGGCGCCGGGCTCACCCTCACCGTCCTGACCGGCGCACCCGACTGGCTCGGCGGCGTCATCGTCGCCGTCGTCGTCGCGGCCACCGTCGCGGCCGGCGGCATGCGCAGCATCACCTTCGTGCAGGCCTTCCAGTACTGGCTCAAGCTCACCGCCCTCCTCGTGCCCGCCCTCTTCCTGGTCCTGGCCTGGCAGCAGGACGGCGGCCCGAGCCGCGCCTTCGAGGAACCGGCCACCTTCCGCGAGCAGCGCACGGTCCGGGTCGACGACAGCCTCGACCTCAAGCTCGACCGCCCCCTGACGGCCACCGTCACCGGCACCGTCGACGGCGACCGCTACGACGACCGGAAGACCACCCTGCCCACCGGCACCCACCGCCTCGACGCGGGCACCCGGCTCACCTTCGCACCCGGCACGGCCGTCCCCACGGCCGACCGCGGCGGCGACGGCGGCATGTCGACCTCCCTCGCGGCCGGCCGCGCCGAACGCCCCCTGTACGCGACGTACGGCCTGATCCTCGCCACCTTCCTCGGCACCATGGGCCTGCCCCACGTCGTGGTCCGCTTCTACACCAGCCCGCACGGCGTGGCCGCCCGCCGCACCACGGTCGCCGTCCTCGCCCTGGTCGGCGGCTTCTACCTGCTGCCCCCGGTCTACGGCGCCCTCGGCCGGCTCTACGCCCCCGAGCTGACCCTCACCGGCGACGCCGACGCGGCGGTCCTGCTGCTGCCCGGCCGCATGCTCGGCGGGACCGCGGGCGACCTGCTCGGCGCGCTGGTCGCCGGAGGGGCCTTCGCCGCGTTCCTGTCCACGGCGTCCGGCCTGACCATGGCCGTCGCGGGCGTCCTCACCCAGGACGTGCTGCCGACCCGTGGCGTACGGCACTTCCGGCTGGGCACCGGCCTCGCCATGCTGGTGCCGCTCGCGCTGAGCGCCCTGGCGGGCGGGCTGCCGGTGGCGGACGCGGTCGGGCTCGCCTTCGCCGTGTCGGCGTCGTCGTTCTGCCCGCTGCTCGTCCTCGGCATCTGGTGGCGCCGCCTCACCCCGCCGGGCGCGGCCGCCGGGATGCTGGTGGGCGGGGGCTCGGCGTTCCTCGCCGTCACCGCCACGATGGCCGGCTTCCTGGGACCGGGCGGACTGCACGCCCTGCTGGCCTGGCCCGCCCTGTGGTCGGTACCGCTGGGCTTTCTCACCATGACCCTGGTGTCGCTCGCCACCCCGGGCCGGGTCCCGGCGGGCGCCGCGGCGATCCTGGCGCGGTTCCATCTCCCCGAGGAGCTGAGAGTGGAGGCGAAGGCGTGACCGGATTCGTGGCGGGGCTCTGTGTGGCCGTCCTGCCCCTGCTCGCCGCCGGCTTCTGGCTCGGCCGACGCACCGCCCGCCCGGAGAGCCGGGGCGGCGGCCTCGGCACGCCCGTCGAGCACGCCACGTTCCAGACCCTGCACACCGCCTCGCTCGCCGCGCCCTCACTGCGGGCGGGCCTGACCGAGGAGACCGCCCGCAAGTCGGCCCGGCGGCTGCGCTCCCTGCTGGGCACCGGGGCCCTGTGCCTGACCGACGAGGAACGGGTCCTGGTCTGGGACGGCGTCGGCGCGCACCACCGCGACGACATCATGGAACGCCTCGCGGGCGCGCTGGAGACCGGCCGGGGCGAGGCCTTCCCGCTGACCTGCCCCAGCCCCGCCTGCCCGGTCCGCTGGGCCGTGGTCGCCCCGCTGACCGTCGACGACCGGGTGCACGGGGCCCTGGTCGCCTGCGCGCCCCGGGAGTCCGCCGTCCTGGTCCGCGCCGCGGGCGAGGTGGCCCGCTGGGTCTCCGTCCAGCTGGAACTGGCCGACCTCGACCGGTCCCGCACCCGGCTGATCGAGGCCGAGATCAAGGCCCTGCGCGCCCAGATCTCCCCGCACTTCATCTTCAACTCGCTCGCGGTGATCGCCAGCTTCGTGCGCACCGACCCCGAGCGCGCCCGGGAGCTGCTGCTGGAGTTCGCCGACTTCACCCGCTACTCGTTCCGCAGGCACGGCGACTTCACCACCCTCGCCGATGAGCTCCACGCCATCGACCAGTACCTGGCCCTGGTCCGCGCACGCTTCGGCGACCGCCTCGCCGTCACCCTCCAGATAGCCCCCGAGGTGCTGCCCGTCGCGCTGCCCTTCCTCTGCCTCCAGCCGCTCGTCGAGAACGCCGTCAAGCACGGGCTGGAGGGCAAGGCGGACACCTGCCGCATCGGCATCACCGCGCGGGACGCGGGCGCCGAGGCGCTGGTGGTCATCGAGGACGACGGCGTCGGCATGGACCCCGCCCTGCTGCGCCGCATCCTCGCGGGCGAGGTCAGCCCCTCGGGCGGCATCGGGCTGTGCAACGTCGACGACCGGCTCCGCCAGGTCTACGGCGACGACCACGGCCTCGTCATCGAGACCGCTCCCGGAGCCGGCATGAAGGTGACCGCCCGGCTGCCGAAGTACCAGCCGGGCGTGCACTCGGCGGCCCGGCTGGGCCGGGGCTGAGCCCAGGTGCCGGGCGGCCCGACACCGTGAGCGGTCAGGTGCTGCGGGTGGCCACCATGCCGAGGGTGATCAGGCCCAGCACGACCCAGCCGAACCACAGCCAGCCGTTGCTGCCGAGCACCGCCGTGTAGGCCGTCACCATGACGAGTCCGCCGAGGGTGAGAACCCCCATGGTCTTCGTGGAGCTGTCCGTGGCACCGGGCATCGCAACACCCTCCTCGTGGTCCGTCCCTCCATGGTGCCCTGGATCCGCGTCGGCGCGGCCCGGATACGCAAATACGTCCGGTTTCCGGGGGCGGGGACAGGGGCGAGGCGGGAGGGGAGAGCAGGGGGGAGGCGGAAGGGAGGAGGGAGCAGGGCGGGGGAGTACCGCTCAGCGGGCGCGTGCGTTCAGCGAGGCGAGATAGGCGTTGTACGCCTCCAGCTCCTTGTCGCCGTCCCGGTCCGCGGCCCGGTCGCTGCGCTTGGCCTGCCGCTGCTCGGAGCCGTACCACTGGAACAGCAGTGCGATAAGCACCAGCACCGACGGGATCTCGCTGAAGGCCCAGGCGATGCCGCCGGCCGCGTTCTGGTCGGCGAGCGCGTCGATGCCGAGGGAGGCGGGCGGGTCGCTGTACGTCTTCACCATCGGGGTCGACCCCATCATCAGCGCGATGCCGAAGAAGGCGTGGAACGGCATCCCCGCGAACAGCTCCAGCATTCGCATCAGATACCCCGGCCGCTGCGGGCCCGGGTCCACGCCCACAATCGGCCAGAAGAAGACCACTCCGACCGCCAGGAAGTGGATCATCATCGCGGTGTGGCCCGCCCTGGACCCCATCAGCGTGTCGAACAGCGGGGTGAAGTAGAGCGCGTAGAGGCTCGCGATGAACATCGGGATCGTGAACGCCGGATGCGTGATCACCCGCATGTACCGGCTGTGCAGCAGCGCCAGCAGCAGTTCCCGCGGCCCCTTGCGGCCCCGCCCGGCGACGGGCAGCGCCCGCAGCGCGAGGGTGACGGGCGCGCCGAGCAGGATCAGGATCGGCGACAGCATGCTGATCACCATGTGCTGCACCATGTGCACGCTGAACATGACCATCCCGTAGTCGTTCAGCTTGGTGCACATCACCAGCGCGATGGTCAGCACCCCGCCGACGAAGGCGACGGTCCGCCCGAGCGACCAGTGGTCCCCGCGCCGCCGCAGCCGCACGACCCCCCAGACGTACAGGGCGATCCCCACCAGGCAGGCGACGAGGAAGAACCCGTCCGGCGACCACTGCAGACCCCGTCCCAGCGTGAACGGCGGCAGATCCATGGTCGTGCCGTGCCCGCTGTGATCCATCGCCGGCTCCTGTTTTCGTGGGGGGTTGTGCGCTTAAGTCCGGCACCAAGACTAAAGCTGCCCCCGGCCGCACTTGCGACCGGGGGCAGATCAGCGCATTCAGGGGCGCGGGGAACCGCGCGAGCAACCACGACGAACCCCGCACCCACCCACCGGAAGGCTGAAACCCCACCCCCGCCGGAAGGCAGAAGCACCCGCAGGAAGGCAGAAGCACCCGCCGGACGGCTAGAGCACACACTCCGCTTCGGCGTACCGGTCGGCCGGCACGGTCTTCAGCGTCTGGACGGCCTCGGCCAGCGACACCATCACGATGTCCGTGCCGCGCAGGGCGGTCATCATCCCGAACTCACCCCGGTGCACGGCCTCCACCGCGTGCCATCCGAACCGGGTCGCGAGCACCCGGTCGTACGCGGTCGGCGTACCACCGCGCTGCACATGCCCGAGGATGACCGGACGGGCCTCCTTGCCGAGCCGGTGCTCCAGCTCGATCGACAGCTGCCGGGCGATGCCGGCGAACCGCTCGTGGCCGTAGACGTCCTTGCCGCCCTCGTCGAACTCCATGCTGCCGGGCTTCGGCTTGGCGCCCTCCGCGGCCACCACGATCGCGAACCGCTTGCCCGCCTCGAACCGCTCGCCGACCACCGTGGCGAGCTCCTCGATGTCGAAGGGCCGCTCGGGCACCACGATGGCGTGGGCACCCGCGGCCATGCCGGAGTGCAGGGCGATCCAGCCGGTGTGCCGGCCCATGACCTCGACGACGAGCACCCGCTGGTGGGACTCGGCGGTGGTCTTGAGCCGGTCGAGGGCCTCGGTCGCCACTCCGACGGCCGTGTCGAAGCCGAAGGTGACGTCCGTGACCGCGATGTCGTTGTCGATGGTCTTCGGCACACCGACGACGGGCAGACCGCTGTCCGACATCAGCCGGGCCGCCTTGAGCGTGCCCTCGCCGCCGATCGGGATGATCGCGTCGAGTCCGAGATCCGCGACATGGCCCTTGGCCCGCTCGACCCCGTCCCGCAGATGGGACGGCTGGACGCGGGAGGAACCGAGGATGGTTCCGCCGCGGGCGAGGATGCCGCCCACCGCGTCGAGGTCGAGCTTCATGTAGTCGCCCTCCAGGAGGCCCTTCCAGCCGTCCCGGAAACCGATGACCTCGTCGCCGTGGTCGACGACGGCACGGTGCACGACGGACCGGATGACGGCGTTCAGGCCGGGGCAGTCGCCGCCGGACGTGAGGACACCAATGCGCATAGCCCGAAATACCTTTGCAACGTGGGCCGAGGACCGGACCACGTTGTCCGGCTTGATCCCGGTCACCCTACCGGCGTGAGGGGGTGGCACCGCATCGGGCGTCCGCCTGGTGGACGTGCCCGCACATGTGAGCGGACGGCTTGTCAGAGGGGCCCTCGCGGTACGGTGACGGAGCCTCGTCCGCCCGTCTTTCGTCCGCCTTTCGGGCGTCCGGCGCGCGGGCGGCCGGACGGTGAAGAAAAGCCGCCCGGGGCCACGGGGGCCCAGGGCGGCTCATGTGACGCCGTGTGGATCAGGCAGGCTGCTGCGCGGCCGCGATGCGCTCGTCGCGGAGCGCCTCGTACCAGCGGTCGTCCGTCGGCGGCAGCGCGTTGACGTCCAGCGCCAGCTTCAGCAGCAGGTCGGCGATCAGCGGGTTGCGGGCGAGGACGGGCCCGTGCATGTACGTACCGAAGACGGTGTCGTTGAACGCGCCCTCGGTGCCGTCGCCCGTGCCGTTGCCGTTGCCCAGGCGGACCTGGGCGAAGGGGCGGGCGGTGGGGCCGAGGTGGGTGACGCCCTGGTGGTTCTCGAAGCCGGTCAGCGGGGGCAGACCGAGCCGCGGGTTGATGTCGGCGAGCACGTCACCCACACAGCGGGCACCCTCACCGCGCACCGAGACCACGTCCAGCAGACCCAGGCCGGGCTCGCGCTGGCCGAGGTCGTTGATGAACTCGTGGCCGAGGATCTGGTAGCCGGCGCACACGGAGAACACGATCGCGCCGTTCTCCACCGCCCGGTACAGGCCCCCGTCGCGGCGCAGCCGCTCGGCCGCGAGCCGCTGCGGCCGGTCCTCGCCGCCGCCGATCAGGTAGATGTCGCCGGAGGTCGGGATCGGCTGGTCGCTGCGCACGTCGAGCCGGGCCACGTCCAGACCCCGCTGCCGTGCCCGGCGCTCCACGACGAGGACGTTGCCCTGGTCGCCGTAGGTGCTCAGCAGGTCCGGATAGACCCAGACGACCCGCAGCTGGTTGTCGCTCATGAAGTCAGTGTCCTTACGGCTGGTCAGTTGCCGACGCGGCGGCGCAGGTCCTGGAAGGCGGTGTAGTTGGCGATGACCTCGATCCGGCCGGGCGGGCAGATCTGCACCGCCTGGTCGAGGTTCTCGCACACCTGGAAGTGCTGGTCGGCGACCTCCAGACGGACCGCGAGGTCGAGCTTGCGGTCGCCGACCACGAAGATCGGGTGACCGGTCAGCCGCGTGTAGTCGACGTCCCACAGCCAGGACGTGTCGGTGCCGTCGGCGCTGCGCGCGTTCACGGAGAGGATCACCGGGGTGGGCGGCGGGTCGATCAGCGAGAAGGTCTCCAGCCAGCCCGCCGGGTTCTTGGCGAGCAGCAGCCGCAGGTCGCGGCCCTGGAACTGCACGACGTCATAGCGCCCGGCGACGGCCTGCACCTGGTACATCCGCTCCAGCGCGACCTGCGGCGGCACACCGAACACGGCGGCGACGGCGGCCGAGGAGGCGGCGTTGGCCTTGTTGGCACGGCCCGGCAGCTGGAGGTGGATCGGCCAGGCGGAGCCGTGCGGGTCGAGGACGTGGTCGCCGGACAGTGCCCAGGTCGGGCTCGGGCGGCGGAAGCCGCAGTCGCCGCAGAACCAGTCGTCTCCGGGGCGCTGCATCACACCGCCGCAGGACGGGCACGACCAGGCGTCGTCCTTCCACATCTGGCCGGCGGCGACCCAGATCACGTTCGGCGACGACGAGGCGGCCCACACGACCAGCGGGTCGTCGGCGTTCGCCACGATCACGGCCTTGGAGCCCGCGAGTCCCTCGCGCCAGTTCTCCGCGAGCATCCGGGTCTCGGCCGCACGGTCGAGCTGGTCACGGGAGAGGTTGAGGAGGGCGATGCACTTGGGGGCGGTGTCCCGGGCGACACCCGCGAGGTACTTCTCGTCGACCTCGATGACCCCGAACTTGGCGTCCGAGCTGCCCGCGAGCGCCGAGGTGATGCCGGCCGGCATGTTGGCGCCGAGCGCGTTGGACACGACCGGTCCGGCCGCGCGCAGCGCCTCGGCGATGAGCCGGGTGGTGGTGGTCTTGCCGTTCGTCGCCGAGACCAGGACCACATCCAGGTTCTGCGCCAGCCGGGCGAGCAGGTCGGGGTCGAGCTTGAGGGCCACCCGTCCGCCGATCACCGAACCGCTGCCGCGCCCCGCGGCACGGGATGCCGCCGCGACAGCCTTGCCGGCGGTCACGGCGAGCTTGGCCCGCGGAGTGAGCGGGTCCGAATTGCCTGACATCAGTCCTCGATCCTCCTTGCGTACGCGCCGCATCGAAAGCCTCGACGGCCACGTGGTGTGGCCTCAGCCTATCGAGATCCACTCACGTGCCCGAATCGCGGCACCGTCACGATCCAGGCACGCACCTGTCGCGACCTGCCAGACCGTACCCTTGCCGCCATGCGACACGGCTTCATCCCGGGCGCCCGCGGGCGGGTCCGGCCTCTCACTCTGCTCGGCTCTCCGGTGCTCCACACCCCCTGCGCCGAGGTCACCGACTTCGGCCCCGAACTCGCCGCCCTCGTCGAGGACTTGTTCGCCACGATGTACGCCGCCGAGGGCGTCGGCCTGGCCGCCAACCAGGTGGGGGAGGCGCTGCGCGTCTTCGTCTACGACTGTCCCGACGATGAAGATGTACGGCATCTCGGCCATGTCGTAAACCCCCGTCTCGTGGCGCTGGACGGTGTGGAGATCCGCGGCCCGGAGGGCTGTCTGTCCCTGCCGGGGCTGGAGGCGGGCACGGTCCGCCACGACCATGCCGTGGTGGAGGGCTCCACGATGACGGGCGAGCCGATCACGATCCACGGCACGGGCTGGTTCGCCCGCTGCCTCCAGCACGAGTGCGACCACCTGGACGGAACGGTCTACGCGGACCGGGTGTCGGGCCGGCGTCACCGCAGGCTCATGCGGCAAGTGGCGCGAGCCTCTTGGAGCGGCGGGAGCTGACGTGCCTCAAGGGCGCGCGGGCGGTTGTGGACCAACCGCGACCCGCGTCAGAACCCGGGTCCTCCGACCCGGTCTCCGGCCGCGGCCAGCCGCCCCCACAGGAGGTCCGCCAGACTGCGCACCAACTCCGCCCGGGAACAAGGCCGTTCCCCCAGCCACCAGTCCCCGGCGGCGTGCATCATCCCGACGATGCCGTGCCCCCACACACGGGCCAGCTGCTGTGACCCCGGTCCGAGGTCCAGCCGCTCCCCGATGACCGTGGCCAGTTCCTCACCCATGCGTCGCAGCACCGGGGCGGAGTACTTGCCGATGTCGAACCCCGGGTCCCCCGGCTGGCCACCCTCCGAGGGGTGCATCAGGAACCGGTACACCTGGGGCCGGGCCTCGATCGCGGCGAGATACGTGTCGAGGGTCGCCTCCACCCGCTCGCGCCGGTCCGCCGGCGCGTCCAGGGCGGCCCGCAGCGAGTCCAGCAGGGCGTCGGTGTGCCGCTTGGCGAGGGCGGCGTACAGACCGCCCTTGTCGCCGAAGTGGCGGTAGAGGATCGGCTTGGTGATCCCGGCCTCGGCGGCGATGGCGTTCATCGAGGCCTGCGGGCCGTCCCGGAGCACCACTCGGTCCGCGGCCTCCAGCAGCTCGCGCCGTCGACGGTCGGCGGACCTCTGCTGCTCGGTCCGCTGCGTGGTGTCCATGAGCTCTCCCCACCCGTGCTGATTCGGTGACGCCAGCGCAAACTAACACCCGGAACGCCTCTCGCATCGAACGGGATGCCGAGGAGACCTGAGGAGTTGACTTTTCCTACTCGCCGGTAACAGACTGCGGTTACCGCAAGTAACGCGCAGGTGCCGCCGCTGGAGGGGACATGGCCGAGTTCACCATGGAGCTCAACGACGAACAGAAGGAGGTCCGTGACTGGGTGCACGGCTTCGCCGCCGCTGTCATCCGGCCCGCGGCCGCCGAATGGGACGAGCGTGAGGAAACCCCCTGGCCGGTCATCCAGGAGGCCGCCAAGGTCGGCATCTACTCCCTGGACTTCTACGCCCAGCAGTACTTCGACCCGACCGGCCTCGGCATTCCGATGGCCATGGAGGAACTGTTCTGGGGCGACGCCGGTATCGCCCTGTCCATCGTCGGCACCGGACTCGCCGCCGTAGGCGTCCTCGCCAACGGCACGGAGGAACAGATCGGCACCTGGATCCCCCAGATGTACGGCGACGCCAACGACGTCAAGGTCGCCGCGTTCTGCTCCTCCGAGCCGGACGCCGGTTCCGACGTCGGCTCGATGCGCACCCGTGCGGTGTACGACGAGGCCACGGACGAGTGGGTGATCAACGGCACCAAGACCTGGGCGACGAACGGCGGCATCGCCAACGTCCATGTGGTCGTCGCGGTCGTCGACCCGGAGATCGGCTCCAAGGGCCACGCGTCCTTCATCGTCCCGCCGAACACACCCGGTCTGTCCCAGGGCCAGAAGTTCAAGAAGCACGGCATCCGCGCCTCGCACACCGCCGAGGTCATCCTGGACAACGTGCGCGTGCCGGGCTCCTGCCTGCTGGGCGGCAAGGAGAAGCTGGACGAGCGGCTGGCCCGCGCCCGCGAGCGCGCCAGGTACGGCGGCGAGCGGGTGAAGAACGCGGCCATGGCGACCTTCGAGGCGTCGCGCCCGGCGGTCGGCGCGATGGCCGTCGGCACGGCCCGCGCCGCCTTCGAGGTCGCCCTCGACTACGCGAAGACCCGGGAGCAGTTCGGCCGGCCCATCATCGACAACCAGGGTGTGGCCTTCCAGCTCGCGGACATGCGCACCTCGATCGACGCGGCCCGGCTGCTCGTCTGGCGCGCCTCGTGGATGGCGGTCAACGGCAAGCCCTTCACCGCGGCCGAGGGCTCGATGTCGAAGCTGTTCGCCTCCGAGACCGCGAAGAAGGTCACGGCCCAGGCGATCCAGATCCTCGGCGGCAACGGGTACACCCGTGAGTACCCGGTGGAGCGGATGCACCGGGACTCCGCGATCTACACGATCTTCGAGGGCACCAGCGAGATCCAGCGGCTGGTCATCGCTCGCACGCTGGCCGGCCTGCCCATCCGCTGACCCCCGCGGCTGCGGGGCGAGCACTCTGGGCTCGCCCCGGAGCGGGTGGGACAACTCCCCGCCGCGGGTGTGGACATGGGCTCAGGACCGGCCGCTGCTGTGGGCGATACAGGCCACGTCGATCCGGTCGGCCAGCTTCGCCAGCTCGATCGTCAGGGCGGCGACGGTCTCCTCGTCGAGCTCCTGATCCCCGGCCTCGACCAGATGCACCCACCGCGCGCCCATCGTGCGCAGCAGCTTGCTCACATCGGCCGCGGCCACCTGCAGGGCCCCACGGTCGTCGACAATCAGCGGCAGAGTCACTTCGCGCACACCGGCGATCGTAACCGCGCGACCGTCACGCACCGTGCCAAACCGTCGTGATGTTGCAGAACTCGCGGATTCCGTGCCCGGACAGCTCACGCCCGTACCCCGAGCTCTTCACCCCGCCGAACGGGAACGCCGGATGCGAGGCGGTCATGCCGTTGACGTAGACCGCGCCCGCCTCCAGATCCCGGACGAACCGGTCCACCTCGGCCTCGTCCCGGGTCCATACGTTCGAACTCAGCCCGAACGGCGAGTCGTTCGCGATGAGCACGGCCTCGTCCAGGTCGCCCGCCCGGTACAGCGTGGCCACCGGCCCGAACGCCTCCTCGCGGTGGATGCGCATCTCGCGGGTGATCCCGGCCAGCACGGTCGGCGGGTAGTACCAGCCCGGCAGCTCGGGCCGGCGCAGACGATGGCCGCCGCACAGCAGGTCCGCCCCGCTGCGTGTCGCGTCGTCCACCAGCTCCTCCACGTCGCTGCGCCCCTGCTCGGTGGCGAGCGGCCCGACGTCCGTGTCCTCCTCCATCGGGTCGCCGACCTTGAGCGCCTTCATGGCGGTCACGAACCGTTCGGCGAAGGCGTCGTAGACGTCCGTGTGCACGATGAACCGCTTCGCGGCGATACAGGACTGCCCGTTGTTCTGGACGCGCGCGGTCACCGCGACCTGCGCGGCCCGGTCGAGGTCGGCGGAGGGCATCACGACGTACGGATCACTGCCGCCCAGTTCCAGGACCGTCTTCTTGATCATCTTCCCGGCGGTGGAGGCCACGGCCCGGCCGGCCGGCTCGCTGCCCGTGAGCGTCGCCGCCCGCACCCGCTCGTCGCGCAGGACGCCGTCCACCTGGCCGGCGCCGATCAGCAGGGTCTGGAAGCAGCCCTCCGTGAACCCCGCCCGGTGGAACAGGTCCTCCAGGTACAGAGCGGTCTGCGGCACGTTCGACGCGTGCTTGAGCAGGCCCACGTTGCCCGCCATCAGCGCGGGCGCGGCGAACCGGATCACCTGCCACAGCGGGAAGTTCCACGGCATCACCGCGAGCACCGGCCCGAGCGGGCGGTAGAGCACCCGCACCCGGGACGCCCCGGAGTCCCGCACGTCCGAGGCGGCGGGCTCCTCGTCGGCGAGCAGGGCCTGCGCGTTCTCCGCGTACCAGCGCATGGCCCTGGCGCACTTGGCGGCCTCGGCGCGGGCCTGCTTGACCGGCTTGCCCATCTCGGTGGTCATCACCCGCCCGATGTCCTGCTGGTCGCCGTCCAGCAGCTCGGCGGCCCGGTTCAGCAGCCGGGCGCGGTCGGCGAAGGCGCTCGTGCGGTACGTGCGAAACGTGGCCTCGGCGAGCTGGAGCCGGCGTTCCAGCTCCTCCTCTCCCATGGCCTCGTACGTCTTGAGTGTCTCGCCGTTCGCCGGGTTCACCGTAGCGATGGGCATGACCGGACCTCCCTGGGTGGGCTGTGTCTCGACGATGCCGCGCCGCGGCCGGGGCCGCAACGCGTGGACGTCAGGGCGAGTGGTCCGCGAGGCGGTCGAGAAACGCGGCCTGCGCGGCGACGACCAGCCCGCGGGCCCGTTCCAGGCCGTACCAGGCGACCCGGTCCAGCTCGGGGAACTCCCGCACCCGGCCCGAGCGCGGTGGCCACTCCATGGTGAAGGTGCCGGGGACCACCGCGGCCGGGTCGAGGTCCGCCTCGACCGCCCACACCGTGACGACCTTGCCGCCCCGCTGCCGCACCTCGCCGAGCGGTACGGCCTCCCCGTCCGGCGGCTCCATGCCCAGCTCCTCGCGGAACTCGCGCCGGGCCGCCTCCCAGGCGGGTTCCTCCGGCTCGTACTCGCCCTTGGGGACGGTCCATGCCCCGGCGTCCTTCTTCGCGAAGAACGGACCGCCCATATGGCCGAGCAGTACCTCCAGTCCGTCCTCGCCGTGCCGGTACAGCAGCAGCCCCGCGCTGCGCCTGCCCGCCGCGCTCACGGCTTCACCTCCGGATGCGCGGCCAGCAGTGTCTCCACGGTGTCCGCCTCCTCGGGCCGCTTGTCCTCCCGGTAGCGCACCACCCGGGCGAACCGCAGGGTGACGCCCGCCGGGTAGCGGGAGGACCGTTGCAGACCGTCGTAGGCGATCTCGACGACGAGTTCGGGCCGTACGGTCACCACCCAGCCGTCGTCCTTCACCGCGATCCCCTTCAGCCGCTCGGTCTGCCAGGCGAGCATCGCGTCGGTCATGCCCTTGAAGGTCTTGCCGAGCATGGCGTACGAGCCGTCGGCCCGGCGGGCGCCGAGGTGGAGGTTGGACAGCTTGCCGGTGCGGCGGCCGTGTCCCCACTCGACGGCCAGGACCACCAGGTCGAGGGTGTGCACGGGCTTGACCTTGAGCCAGGACGCGCCGCGCCGGCCCGCGCTGTAGGGGGCGTCGAGGGCCTTGACGACGACGCCCTCGTGGCCGCGGCGCAGCGTCTCGGCGAGGAAGTCCTCGGCCGGGGCCACGTCGTCGGCGTCCGCGGCGAGCGTACGGCGCACCCGCATCGGCTCGGGCACCAGCCGGGACAGCTCCGCGTGCCGTTCGGTGAAGGGCAGGTCGAGGAGGTCGTGGCCGTCGACGGACAGCGCGTCGAAGAAGACGGGGGAGACGGGCACCGCCCCGGCGGCCGTGGCCACGTCGACGCGGGAACCCACCCGCCCGGCGGTCTCCTGGAAGGAGCGGGGCCGGCCCTCGGCGTCGAAGGAGAGCACCTCCCCGTCCAGAATGAACCGTTCGCCCGCCAGTTCCAGCGCCGCGGACGTCACTTCCGGCAGCCGGTCCGTGATCTCGTCGAGGGTGCGGGTGTAGACGCGTACGTCGTCGCCGTCTCGGTGCACCTGGACGCGGATGCCGTCCAGCTTCTCCTCCACCGCGCACGCGCCGAGCCTGCCGACGGCCTCGGCCACCGAGGAGGCGGTGTGCGCGAGCATCGGCAGGACCGGGCGGCCGACGGTGAGCCGGAAGCCCTCCAGGGCCGGCGGGCCGTCGGCGAGCAGCGCCTCGGCCACGGCCTGGAGCGACCCGGCGAGCATCACCGCCCGGCGCACCTCGGCGGCCCCGGCGCCCGTCGCCTGCGCCAGCCCCTCCACGGCGACGGCGTCCAGCGCGCCCTGCCGGACCTCGCCGGTGATCAGGCCGAGCAGGAAGCGCTGTTCGCCGGCCGTGGCCATGCCCATCAACTCGCCGACCAGTCTGGCGCGTTCGGCCTGCGAGCCGGGGCCGGAGACTTCGCCGAGCTCGGTGAGCCGGGCGTCCACCTCGCGCACGGTCAGGCCCGGCTCGGAGGCCGGTTCGACCGGGCGGCTGAGCACCTTCCAGCCGACGCCGAGCCGCCCCTGCGGCAGCCGGCCCGCGAGATACGGGATGACGATCGGCGCGTCCCGCGCGTCCGCCTCCCGGAACAGCTCGGCGAGCAGCGCGATCTTGCGGGACCGCGCCGACGTGGCGGCGACCTCCCGGGACACATCGGCGAGCCGGGTCAGCAGCATGCAGCCATGGTGCGGTGCGCTCCGCCGGTTCACACCCCGAGAGACGGGGCGCCTCTCGTCCACGGGTTCGTAGTGGTGCGGGTCCGTTGTGGTGCGGGTTCGTTTTCGCGGGTCGCGCCCACGCGCCGGAGCCGCATGCCGGCAGCCGTCCTTCATGGGCGCGGGGAACTGCGCGACCAGCCCACCACGACCCGCAGCCGCCACAGACCCGACCGCCATCCATCGCACGCGGGCCCGGCGCGGCTCGTCAGAGCGTTGCGTCGAGGTCCGCGAACAGCAGCTCACCGTTCAGCGCGGCGGCGGCCCGGTAGCCGCGGCTCGCCGCGTTCACGACCTGCTCGGCGAAGCCCGAGGCGTTGCCCGCCGCCCACAGCCCGGGGACGCTGGTCAGACCCCGCTCGTCGATCACTGGGTAGGTGCCGAACGGTGTCTCGGTCAGCTCGGCACCCAGCTTCACGAACAGCTCCGTGCGCGGCACCGGCCGAGGTGCCACGAACAGCACCTCACGGTCGTACGCCGACCCGTCCGCCAGCCTGACGCCGGTCAGCCGGTCGTCCTCCACCACCAGCCCCGCCACCCGGCCGGGCACCACCTTCACCCCGGCCGCGGCAAGGCGGCGGACGTCCTGCTCGGACAGCTCCGACTCGGCGACCTCGTGCAGGAAGAGCGTCACGTCCTTGGACCACTGGGACACCATCAGCGCCTGGTGCACGCTCAGCGCGTTCGCGGCCAGTACGCCGAACGCCTGGTCGCGGACCTCCCAGCCGTGGCAGTACGGGCAGTGCAGCACATCGCGGCCGAAGCGCTCGGCGACGCCCTCCACGGCCGGCAGCTCGTCCTTCAGGCCGGTCGCGACGATCAGACGGCGGGCCCGGACGGTACGGCCGCTGTCGAGCGCGACGGTGAAGTCACCGTCCCTGGCGATGTCCGTCACCCGGTCGCGGACGAGCTCGACGCCGTACCGGGCGATCTCCTCCCGCCCGGCCGCCAGGAACCCGTCGGGCGGCATCCCGTCTCGGGTGAGGTAGCCCTGCATATGGGCGGCGGGCGCGTTGCGCGGTTCGCCCGCGTCGACCACGAGGGTGCGGCGCCGGGCCCGGCCCAGCACCAGCGCGGCGGACAGGCCCGCCGCGCCCCCGCCGACGACGATCACCTCGTACGTCCCGGTGCTCTCCGTGTTCCCGGTGTTCCTGGTGTTCCTGGTGTTCCCGGCGTTCCCCGTCGGCCCGGTCTGCTCGGTCTGCTCGGTCATCGTGACCACCTCCACCGGAGACGGTCGCTCCGGCCTCGCCGGATTGACAAACAGATTTGCCGAAACTGCAATACCGGCATGACCACCGAAGACGTTCTCGCGGAAGTGGGCCCCCGGCTGCGGAGCCTGCGCAAGGAGCGGGAGGTGACCCTCGCCGGGCTGTCCGAGGCGACGGGGATCTCCGTGAGCACCCTGTCCCGGCTGGAGTCCGGGCAGCGCAAGCCATCCCTGGAACTGCTGCTCCCGATCGCGCAGGCCCATCAGGTGCCGCTGGACGAGCTGGTCGGCGCGCCGCCGGTCGGCGACCCCCGGGTGCGGGCCGCGCCGATCGTGCGGAACGGGCGTACCCACTGGCCGCTCACCCGTCAGCCGGGCGGGCTCCAGGCCTACAAGGTGCTCGAACCCCGGCGCACCCTGGAGCCCGACCCGCGCACCCACGAGGGCTACGAGTGGCTGTACGTCCTGTCCGGGAGGCTGCGCCTGGTGCTGGGTGAGCACGACGTGGTGCTCACCGCGGGGGAGGCCGCCGAGTTCGACACCCGGGTGCCGCACTGGTTCGGCTCGACGGGGGAGGGGCCGGTGGAGTTCCTGAGCCTGTTCGGGCCGCAGGGGGAGCGGATGCATGTGCGGGCGCGGCCGAGGACCGGGTAGCGGACTTTGCTGAAGGGACTGTTCCCTGATCGGCAAGCGACCGCTTAGTATGCCCTCGATCCGGTCGTACGACACAGTCCGTGGAGGCCCCGAATGCAGGCATGGCAGGTGCACGAGAACGGCGAGCCGGGCGAGGTGATGCGGCTCGCGGACATCGGGCGGCCCACGCCCGGTGACGGCCAGGTCCTGCTGAAGGTGCGCGCCGCGAACATCAACTTCCCCGATGTGCTGATGTGCCGCGGCCACTACCAGGTCAGGCCGCCGCTGCCGTTCACGCCCGGCGTGGAGATCTGCGGCGAGACCGAGGACGGCCGCCGTGTGATCGCCAACCCGGCGCTGCCCCACGGCGGATTCGCCGAGTACGCCGTGGCGGACGCGGCCGCGCTGCTGCCCGCGCCGGAGTCCCTGGACGACGCCGAGGCCGCCGCGCTGCACATCGGCTACCAGACGGGCTGGTTCGGCCTGCACCGCCGGGCGGCCCTGGAGGCCGGCGAGACACTGCTGGTGCACGCCGCCGCGGGCGGGGTCGGCAGTGCCGCCGTCCAGCTCGGCAAGGCGGCGGGCGCCACCGTCATCGGTGTCGTCGGCGGCGCCGACAAGGCCGCCGTCGCCCGCGAACTGGGCTGTGACGTGGTGATCGACCGGCGCGCCGAGGACGTCGTGGCCGCCGTGAAGGAGGCCACCGGAGGCCGCGGCGCCGATGTGATCTACGACCCCGTCGGCGGCGAGGCCTACACCCAGTCGGCCAAGGCGGTCGCCTTCGAGGGCCGGATCGTCGTCGTCGGCTTCGCCAGCGGCGGCATCCCCAGCCCGGCGCTCAACCACGCCCTGGTGAAGAACTACTCGATCCTCGGCCTGCACTGGGGCCTGTACAACGTCAAGAACCCCAAGCTGGTCCTGCACTGCCACGAGCAGCTCACCGAGCTGGCCGCCCGGGGCGCCATCAGACCGCTCATCAGCGAGCGGGTGCCGCTGGGCGAGGCCGCGGCCGCCGTGCAGCGCGTCGGCGACGGTGTCACCACCGGCCGGATCGCCGTCGTCGCGGAGGGAGCGGCATGACCGACGCCGACGAACTGCGCCGCCTCACACAGGAGTTCCTGGCCGCGCATCCGCCCGCGAGCACCGAGCGGACGGACTTCCTCCGCGCCCGCTTCGACGCCGGGCTCGCCTGGGTGCACTACCCCGAGGGCCTCGGCGGACTGGGCGCCACACGCACCCTCCAGGCCGTCGTGGACGCCGAGCTGGAGGCCGCCGGAGCCCCCGACAACGACCCGCGGCGGATCGGCATCGGCCTCGGCATGGCCGCACCGACCATCCTCGGCTTCGGCACGGAGGAGCAGAAGCGGCGCTTCCTGCGGCCCCTGTGGACCGGCGAGGAGGTGTGGTGCCAGCTGTTCAGCGAGCCCGGCGCCGGGTCCGACCTGGCCGCGCTCGGCACCCGGGCGGTCCGCGAGGACGGCGGGGACTGGGTCGTCAACGGACAGAAGGTGTGGACCTCCAGCGCCCATGTCGCCCGCTGGGCCATCCTCATCGCCCGCACCGAACCGGACGTGCCCAAGCACCGGGGCATCACCTACTTCCTGTGCGGCATGACCGGCCCCGGCGTCGAGGTGCGCCCGCTGCGGCAGATCACCGGTGAGGCCGAGTTCAACGAGGTGTTCCTCACCGGTGTCCGCATCCCCGACTCCCGCCGCCTCGGCGAGGTCGGCGACGGCTGGCGGGTCGCCCAGACCACGCTGAACAACGAACGGGTCGCGATCGGCGGCGTGCGGCTGCCACGCGAGGGCGGCATGATCGGCCCGGTCGCCACGACCTGGCGCGAGCGTCCCGAGCTGCGCACCCACGACCTCCACCAGCGCCTGCTGAAGCTCTGGGTCGACGCCGAGGTCGTCCGCCTCACCGGCGAACGTCTGCGCCAGCAGCTCGCCCTGGGCCAGCCCGGCCCCGAGGGCGCCGGTATGAAGCTCGCCTTCGCCCGCCTCAACCAGGAGATCAGCGGCCTGGAGGTGGAACTCCTCGGCGAGGAGGGCCTGCTGTACGACGACTGGACCATGCGGCGCCCGGAACTGGTCGACTTCACCGGCCGCGAGGCCGGCTACCGCTACCTGCGCTCCAAGGGCAACAGCATCGAGGGCGGGACCAGTGAGGTCCTGCTCAACATCGTCGCCGAGCGCGTGCTGGGCCTGCCCGCAGAGCCGCGCACCGACAAGGACGTCGCATGGAAGGACCTCGCTCGATGACCGATCTGCTCTACTCGGAGGAGGAAGAGGCGCTCCGCGCGGCCGTACGGGACCTGCTCGCCGACCACTGCGACGCGCCCGGGGTCATCGCCCGCACCGAGTCGGACGCCCCGCACGACCTGAGGGCCTGGAAGGCGCTGACCGACGGCATGGGCCTGGCGGGCCTGCTGGTCCCCGAGGACCGGGGCGGCCAGGGTGCCACGCACCGCGAAGCCGCCGTGGTCCTGGAGGAGTTGGGGCGCGCGATGGCTCCCGTGCCGTACCTGACCAGCGCCGTGGTCGCCACCGAGGCGCTGCTGGCCTGCGAGGCCGAGGGCGGCCTGCTCGCCGAGCTGGCGTCCGGCCGGCGCATCGGCGTGCTCGCCGTCGCGCTGAACGTCGCCCCCGACCGCGCCTACAAGGTCGTGCGCCACGAAGACGGCGGTCTGCGCGGGGAGCTGACGGGCATTGCCGACGCGGTGGCCGCGGACGTACTGCTGATCCCCGCGGACGACGGCGGGCTCTACGCGGTGGAGGCGCGGGCGGTCACGGTCACGCCGCAGGTGTCGCTCGACCTCACCCGGCCGCTGGCCACCGTCACCCTGGACGGCGCCGCCGGGCGGCTGCTGGGCGACGCCGAACCCGCGGTGCGCCGCGCCCTGCGCGCCGGTGCCGGACTGCTGGCGTCCGAGCAACTCGGGCTCGCCGAATGGGCGTTGACCGAGACCGTGCGCTACCTGAAGGAGCGCAAGCAGTTCAACCGGTCCGTCGGCGGCTTCCAGGCGCTCAAGCACCGGCTCGCCCAGCTGTGGCTGGACGTCGTCAGCCTCCGCGCCGCCGCGCGGGGCGCGGCCGACGCCCTGGCGGGCGGCGCGGACGACGCGGAGACGGCCCTGGCGGTCGCCGTCGCCCAGGCCTACGCGGCACCGGTCGCCGTGCGCGCCGCCGAGGAGGCGCTCCAACTGCACGGCGGAATCGGCATGACCTGGGAGCACCCCGTCCACCTCTGCCTCAAGCGGGCCAAGGCCGACTCGATCGCCTACGGCACCGCGGGCGTCCACCGCGACGCGCTGGCCGAAATGGTCGACCTGCGCGCTCCCTGACGTTCACCCGGCGACATCCGAGGAAAGCCCGTCCCCACCCGGACGCTGTTGGTAAATCGAACCAACAGCGTCCACCCGGGGCGGGCTCTTCGGTGCGCCGCGTCCGGCCGGTGAACGCGTGACGACGGTCCGGCCAACTCCTGCGCCACACAGCCTCCTTGAGGTGTGCACGCCCCATACTCGCTGGGGATCCACACCGGCACCCTCGCAGGGAGGCAGCGCATGGCCCTCACCACCCGACGCAGAGCCCTCACCGCCTTCGGCGCCGCCGTCGCGGGCACGATCGCCCTGCCCGGCGCCACCGCCTTCGCGGGCGAGCGGAGCGAGCGCCGCCCGTCCCCGCTGTGGCGGGCCCACGCGCACAACGACTACGAGCACCCCCGTCCCCTCCTCGACGCCCTCGACCACCGCTTCGGCAGCCTGGAGGCGGACATCTACCTGGTCGGCGACCAACTCCTGGTCGCCCACGACCCGGAGGACCTCGACCCCGCCCGCACACTGGAGTCCCTCTACCTCGACACGCTCGACGCGCGGGTCCGCGCCCACCACGGCTGGGTGTACCGCGGTCACCGCCGGCCGGTCCAGCTCCTGATCGACATCAAGACCGAGGGCGCCTCGACCTACCTGGAACTCGACCGCCATCTGCGGCGCCACAAGCACCTGTTCACCACGTACGCCCACGGTCGCGTCCACCCCGGCCCGGTCACCGCGGTCATCTCCGGCGACCGCGCGGCGCGGGTGCCCATGGAGGCCCAGACCGTGCGCCACGCCTTCTACGACGGCCGGCTCACCGACCTCGGCACCTCGGCGCCCGCCTCGTTCGTGCCGCTGATCAGCGACAACTGGACCCGCCTGTTCACCTGGCAGGGCGTCGGCCCGTTCCCGGCCGCGGAGCGCGAGCGGCTGCACGCCATCACCGCGGCCGCCCACGAGCGCGGCCAGACCGTCCGCTTCTGGGCCACCCCGGACGTGCCCGGCCCGGCCCGCGACGCCCTGTGGGCCGAACTGCTCGACGCCGGTGTCGACTTCCTCAACACGGACGACCTGGCGGGCCTGGAGGCGTTCCTGGACGCGCACCTGGCCTGACCGTCACGCGCAGACAGGGGGTTGAGGAACATCGGAACGAAAACCGGCGCTAAGCCTCGATCGACCCTGGTGGACGGCTGACGGATCGTCGGCGGCCGGACCTGTCTGAAGTCTTCCCGCAGATAACGCCCCATCATCTGTGCCATCGCTGAGCGCGGCCTGCGGCGACGTCCGCGGGGCCGTGCACGAAGCGACCCTGTTATCTGCGGCAAGGGGGAAGCGGTGCGCGCCGTCGTACGACTGCCCGCCGGGAAGGCGCTGACCGTACGGACCGCCGCAGACACGTTCCTCGACTCGCTCGACAACCCGAACACCCTCCCCGGACTCGCGCGACTATCGTACGGGCAGGCTCGCGCCATGCTCGACGCTCATACGGCACTCGCCGGAAGATCCGACTGGGCCTCGGTCAGTCGATGCCTTCGACGATGCGGAAGTCGCGCTCGACGCCGTCGGAGAGGGCGACCAGCGCCTCCTGGTAGGCCGCACTCCCGTGCGCCGCGACGGCCTGCTCGAAGCTGTCGAACTCGATCAGGACGGTGCGCTCGGCGATTCCGGCGTCATGCGCCACGATCCGACCGCCACGGGCGAGGACTCGGCCGCCCCCGGCCTTGACGGCCGGAGGGGCCAGCTTGTTGTAAGCGGCCAGCTTCTCAGGGTCTGAAATGGTGCGGTAGACGCTGACCCAGTAGCCCTTGGGCATGGAACCTCCAGTGTTGGGATGAGTGCATCTGACTTACGAGTTGGTCTCGGACGAGCGTCGGCGGGCGAGAGCGAGGCTTGTCAGCGTCGTGATCGCCATGGCGCCGATGCCGACCAGCGCCGCGGTGGTGTAGGCGCTGTCGTCGGGGAAGAGGTGGCCGGGGCCGGTGCCCGCGGCGAGGATCAGGCCGCCGATGGCGCTGCCCAGGGAGTACCCGACGCTGCGGACGACGTAGTTGAAGCTCATGGCGCTCGACGTCTCGCTCCTGGGGGTGACGGCCAGGATGACGCCGGGCATCGCGGCCGAGAAGCCGCCGACGCCGAAGCCGAGCACGCCCATCGCCGCGAACAGTTCGGCCAGGTCCGACCGGGCCACCGCGAACAGGGCGAACCCGCCGCCGACCATGACGGCGCTGCCGGCCAGGAGCAGGGGGTCGGTGATCCGCGTCCGGACCCGCGGCGTGAGCCTGCCGGCGACGAACCCCAGCACCGAGAACGGGATGAGGACCAGCCCGGCGACGAAGGTCGTCAGCCCGAAGCCGTAGCCGGCGCCGTGCGGCGTCTGCGAGTACCGGGTGATGAGCGTGAGCAGGAGGTACATGCCGATCCCGCCGACGAACATGGCGAGATTCGCCCCGGCGACCGCCGGGTGCCGCACCGCCCGCACATCGACCAGGGGCGTCGTGCTGCGCAGCTCGATGACGGCCCAGACGCAGAGCAGTACCACCGCGACGACGGCGAGGCCCGCCGCCACGGCGAGGTGCCGGCTCCACAGATTCCGTTCGCCGGCGAGGAACAGCACCAGGAGCAGCGCAGCGGCCAGGACGACCGCGCCTGCCACGTCCACGTGGGCGGAGCGGCCTTCGGGGGCTTCGGGCATGGAGCGCCACGCGGTCAGGAGGGCGGCGGCGGTGACGACCAGGCCGAGGCCGTAGGCGGCCCGTACCCCGCCGAGCTCGGCGAGCAGTGCGGCCAGCGGGTAGCCGACGCCGGCCCCGATGATCGAGACCACCGAGATCAGGGCGATCACGGCCGCGCTGCGCTCCTCGGGGAGGTGGTCCCGGGCCACGCCCATCATCAGCGCCGTCAGCCCGAGCCCGACGCCCTGGGCCGCCCTGCCGGCCAGCAGCCACGCGAACGGCAGCGGCAGCACGGTGAGCGCGCTGCCGGCGACGACGACCGCCAGCGTGGCGAGGATCGTGGCCCGCCGGTGCGGGCCGGCTCCGAGCCGGCCCAGGACCGGCGTGGCGACGGCGCCGCTGAGCAGCGCGACGGTCAGCGTCCACTGCGCGCTGCCGAGCGAGACGTGGTACGAGGTCGCCACGCTGGTGATGAGCGGCGTCCCGAGGCTGGCGACCGCCGCCACGACCAGAGCGATGAACATCAGGGCGGGGACCAGCAGCCGCGCCTCGGAACGCGCCACCGGGAACGCCTTCACCGCGACCCGCCGACCGGGCTGCCCGGTCAGTGCTTCGGCCCTTCGCGGTCCTGGCTTTCGAGCTCTGCCAGATGCTTCAGCGCCGGAAGGGCCGCCACCAGCGCCTCGACCTCGTCGCCGGTGAGCTCGCCGATCAACCGCTCGAACGCGTGGACGCCCGCCTGGTGCCGCGTCCGGACATAGGAGGCGCCGGCCTCGGTCAGGCACACCAGCGTGACCCGCTTGTCGGACGCGTCGCCCCGCCGCTCGACCAGGCCGGACTCCTCCATCACCCGGACCAGGGCGGTCATCGCGGGCTGGGTGACGCCCTCGACCGCGGCCAGATCGGTGATGCGTCGCGGGCCGGTCCGGTCCAGGGTGGCCAGGGTGGCGGCGGACGTCAGGCTCATGTCCCGGGGCAGGCGTCTCGCGGCCCTGGTGGCCAGGCCGTAGAGGGCTGCCCCGATGGCGGCGGACGCGCCAGGAGCGGTGTCTTGACGACTCATGGGTCGAAGCATAGCATTTTTATATTCATAGTTTATGGAAATGGTCGACTGGTGCGGGCGGCCTCGATCCGCACCCGCGACGGCGGCCGGCCATCGCGCTCGGTGCGCGGCCGGAACCAACGGCCGCACGGTGCCGAACCGGGTCAGGAGCCGACTCCGCCAAGCCTCGTCCGCGTCGGAGTCGAGCGGCGGGGTCAGCTCGAACAGCGCGGCGAGTGTGGCGGCCAGGCCGGCAGCTTCGTCGCGATGAGCACCTCCAATAGGTCCAGGGCGTCGTCGACCGCGCGGGTCGTCAGGTAAACCGCGGTGGCCAGCAGCGTGGCCGGCAGCGTGGCCAGGCGCCGAGGGTCGCCGTGGCGAATCCGTCAGAAACTCGACCGGCACCCCGGACCTCCAGACAGTCAGTGATCACCACGACTGCCGAAGGCTCCGCCCCCGTGGAGCCCCAGGTCAAAGCGCTCTCAGGCCCGCGAAGGGCTTAGCGCCGGTTTTCGCTCCGATGTTCCTCGACCCCCAGACACCACACGTTCGGGGGACATGTCAGCCGCCCGGATGAACCCTCCGCTACGCCACACTTGCGGCCGAACGCCGTGAACCGGACGCGACCGGCATGGCGGAGGAGGTTCACGATGGCCATTTCCATCTCTCTGGTGCTGCTGCTGTTCATCCTGGCGGTGATCTTCCTGCGCAACGGGGGACTGAAGTTCTCCCATGCGCTGGTGTGCGCGCTGCTCGGCTTCTACCTCGCGAGCACCGGCATGGCGCCCACGATTCACAGTGGTCTCACGGCCACGGCGGACATCGTCAGCAGTCTGCGGCCGTGAGACCCGGGCGGGCCCCGGCCGTTCAGGGGCCGCCGTCCAGGGGCCTCACCCGGTCGTGAACACCCCGATGCCGTTCGGGACGGGGCGTTCCCCACCCCCGCTCGGATGGTTGAGGGCGGTGACGACGCCGCTGCCCGGGGCGCGGGCGACCAGCGTCGAGGAGCCGCCGCCGTCCAGGTTGAAGCCCTGGTCGGCGCCCAGGTACGCCAGGGTGGAGGCGAGTTCCGCGATGCTGAGACCGGTGCGGTACTCGGGCGCACCGTCCAGCGTGAGCAGCAGCAGCCGTTGGCCGCCCCCGGCGATGCCCACGGCCGTGCGCACCGCGGCGGTCCGGTCCTCCAGACCGGACAGCGGCCGGCCGTCCCGCAGCACCGGGTAGCCGCCGAGGGCGAAACGCAGGGGAACGGTGGAGACGGTCGCACGCAGCCGGTGCCTGATCCCCACGGGTTCCCCCGGGTAGAGCTTCCGCAGCTGCTGGGCGCCCGCCTCCCGGCCGACGAGCACGGTCGTGCCCGCGGCGATGGGCCCGCTGCCCGGAGTGTCCGAGGCCGACACGACATGGCCGTCGCGGACCGACACCTCGTAGGTGTCGCTGCTGCACGGCGCGGCCCGTTCGGTGTCCGTGCCGCAGGTGGCGCGCACCCGGGAGGCGGAGCCCCAGCTCTCGGTGAACGCCCCGATGGAGCCCACCGGCAGCGCGTACTGGTTGAGCCCGCCGAGCGGCAGCCGCGCCTGCGGCGTGCGCAGCGAACCCTCGAAGGCGAGCCGGTCGAGCCGCGCCCTGCGGTCCCGCCCCACCCCGACCACGTCCTCGGTGCTCGTGCCCGGCGGCAGCACGGGACCGAACCGCTGCCCGTTCGGCACCGCCGCCTTCAGCGTCCGGTCGTCCGCGATCGCCGGTCCGACGCTCGCACCGGTGGCCTGGACGGCGGGGTGCTGGGTCTCGGTGATGTTGAAGAAGTCGCCGTTGACGCCCGCCACCGCGCCCTGGGCCGTGGCCAGGCGCGAGACGGTGTCCCGCGCCGCGACCGCCCCGGGGTGCAGCAGGCCCAGGCGAACCCGGCGATCGGCGAGGTCGACGCGCAGCACATGGGCGTGCGCCGGCCCCTGGGCCGCCTGGAGGTCGTACTGCTCGTAGACGACACCCGGCGCGAGGCGCACCGGCCGCGTGGTGGCGGCGGCCCGCGCGAGCGGCACCGCCCGCTCGACGGCGCCGGCCGGTGCCGCCCCGGTGAGGGCGGCACCGGCCAGCGCGGTGAGTGCCGTGAGGAGGGCCAGTGCCGTTCTGCCCGCCCGTGCCCGGCCGAGTGCACGCATGGCCGATCCTCCGCCCGAGTCCCTGAGCTGCCGTCAAAAACGCTGGAGCACAGGGAGATTGCATCACAGGGCGAGGAGAGGCGGTCGCTAGGACTCGACCAGCCGGGAACGGGTCAGGAAACGCACTCCTTGCGGCGCCTCCAGCGAGAACCCGCTGCCGCGGCCCTCGACGACGTCCACGATCAGCCGGGTGTGGCTCCAGACGGCGTACTGACTGCGTGACATCCAGAAGGTGACCGGCTCCGTGACGCCCTCCACCTGCAGTTCGGCCAGCAGCACGTCCGAGTCGCCGGTGCGGAACTCGCCGTCCGGGTAACACATGGGCGCGCTGCCGTCGCAGCAGCCGCCGGACTGATGGAACATCAGCGGTCCGTGCTCGGCCCGCAGCCGCCGCACCAGATCGGCGGCCGCGGGGGTGAGCTCGACGCGGGGGATCTTCTCGGGCATGGCGGGCGCCCTCTAGAAGAAGCCCAGCTTGCGCGGGGAGTAGGACACCAGCAGGTTCTTCGTCTGCTGGTAGTGCTCCAGCATCATCTTGTGGGTCTCGCGGCCGATGCCCGACTGCTTGTAGCCGCCGAACGCCGCGTGCGCCGGGTAGGCGTGGTAGCAGTTGGTCCACACCCGCCCCGCCTGGATGGCGCGACCCGCGCGGTACGCCGTGTTCATGTCCCGCGTCCACACGCCCGCGCCCAGCCCGTACAGCGTGTCGTTGGCCGTCCTGATGGCGTCGTCGAAGCCGTCGAACGACGTCACCGACACCACCGGCCCGAAGATCTCCTCCTGGAAGATACGCATCCGGTTGTCGCCCTCGAAGATCGTCGGCTGGACGTAGTAGCCGCCCTTCAACTCGCCGTCGTGCTCCACGCGTTCACCGCCGGTGAGCACCCGGGCACCCTCCTGACGGCCGATGTCGAGGTAGGAGAGGATCTTCTCCAGCTGGTCGTTGGACGCCTGGGCGCCGATCATCGTGTCCGTGTCGAGCGGATGGCCCAGCTTGATCAGCTCGGTGCGGGCGACCGCCGCCTCCAGGAACTCCGCGTAGTGCCCCCGCTGGATCAGCGCCCGCGACGGGCACGTGCACACCTCGCCCTGGTTGAGGGCGAACATGGTGAAGCCCTCAAGTGCCTTGTCGCGGAAGTCGTCGTCCTGCGCCCAGACGTCGTCGAAGAAGATGTTCGGCGACTTGCCGCCCAGCTCCAGGGTGACCGGCTTGATGTTCTCCGAGGCGTACTGCATGATCAGCCGCCCGGTCGTGGTCTCCCCCGTGAAGGCCACCTTCGCCACCCGCGGGCTGGACGCCAGCGGCTTTCCGGCCTCCACGCCGAAGCCGTTGACCACGTTCAGCACGCCCGGCGGCAGCAGGTCCGCCACCAGGCTCAGCCAGTAGTGGATCGACGCCGGGGTCTGCTCGGCCGGTTTGAGCACTACCGCGTTGCCCGCCGCGAGCGCCGGGGCCACCTTCCAGGCCGCCATCAGCAGCGGGAAGTTCCACGGGATGATCTGCGCGACCACGCCCAGCGGCTCGTGGAAGTGGTACGCCACCGTGTCGTCGTCGACCTCGCCCAGCGAGCCCTCCTGCGCGCGGATCGCGCCCGCGAAGTAGCGGAAGTGGTCGATGGCCAGCGGGATGTCGGCCGCCAGCGTCTCCCGGACCGGCTTGCCGTTCTCCCAGCTCTCCGCCACCGCGAGCGGCTCCAGATACGCCTCCATGCGGTCGGCGATCTTCAGCAGGATCTCGGCGCGTTCCGCCACCGAGGTGCGCCCCCAGGCCGGGGCCGCCGCGTGCGCGGCGTCCAGCGCCCGCTCCACGTCCTCCGCCGTGCCCCGCGCCACCTCCGTGAACGGCTGCCCGTTCACCGGGCTGGGGTTCTCGAAGTACTGCCCCCGGGCCGGCGGCACGTACTCCCCGCCGATGAAGTGGTCGTACCGCGCCTGGTAGGAGACGATCGCGCCTTCGGTGCCGGGCGCCGCGTAACGGGTCATGCTCTGTGCCTCCCGATGAACCGCCGCCCGCCGTTGGACGGCTTCCCGACGGACGCTAGGGAGGGGGAGGTTGCGCGGACGTTGCATGGCGTGGGGGGTGGGGGGACTTGGGGGGGATTTGGCGAGCCGGGCGGGGTCGGGCCGCGCGGTGGGCCGGGCCGGGGCGGCCGGTGGCAGGCGGGGTCGGTTCGGGCGGGCGAAGGGTTGGCGGCGGGCCTGGTGGCTGACGGGGCGGCAGCGCACCCGGCGGGATTGCTACGGCGCTCGGCCGGGCGGCTACGCGCCCGGCGGGATGACGACGGCTCCCGGCAAGGCAGCTACGCGCCCGGCGGGATGACGATGGCTCCCGGCAAGGCGGCTACGCGCCCGGCGGGATGGCTACGGCGCCCGGCGGGGCGCTACGGCGCTCGGCGGGGTGGCGGCGGGCCGGGGCGTTGCACGGGTCCTCTCGCCGGGCCCGGCGGCCGCAAGCGGGCGCGGGTGAACGGTGGAGCGGCCCGGACCACCGGCGCTCCCGGCTGCGCCTGCGGCTCGACCGGGGGCGCCAACTCGGCCTCCAGCACGGCGAGGCGGGCCTTCACCGCCGTCGTCGGGCGGAGCGAGGCGAGGGCCCGCCACACCTCCAGGTCGTCCTCGCCCCAGGCCGCGTACGCCCACTCGGCCAGCAGGTCCGGGTCCTCGCGGTCGATCAGCGCGGCCCGCAGCCCGTCCGCGAGCCGCCGCCGCAGCCGGACCACTGCCGGGGCCTGGGAGGCGGGCAGCAGGGGACCGGTGTAGGCGCTCGCGGCCGCGGTGACCGCCCCGGCCGCGAGCCGCCGCTCGACCACGGCGATGTCCGACTCCACCGGCACCGTCAGCCGGTACGGCCGTGAGGCCAGCAGCCCCGGACCCAGTACCCCGCGCAGCCGGGCCAGTTCGGCCCGCAGGGTCACCGGCGGCACCGACTCGTCCTCGTACAGGGCGCACAGCAGCTCGTCGCCCGTCATGCCCTCCGGATGACAGGCCAGCAGCACCACGATCTCGCTGTGCCGGCGGCCCAGCCGTATGCCACGGCCCCCGCCGCGCAGCCGCACTTCGTCCCGGCCGAGCGCGCTCAGCTCCAGTACGTCCGCGTCGGCGGCCGAGGGCCGGGGAGCCAGCAGCGCGAGCTGGGACTCGGCGGCCCGCGCGACCGCCTGCACGAACGCCAGGCTGTGCGGATGCGCGAGCTCGTCCCCGCCGGTGATGTCCACCGCGCCCAGCACCCGCCCGGTGCGCGGATCGTGCACGGGGGCCGCCGCACAGGTCCACGGCTGCACCTGCCGGGTGAAGTGCTCCGCCGCGAACACCTGCACCGGCCGGTCCACGGCCACCGCCGTGCCCGGCGCGTTCGTGCCCATCGCGCTCTCCGCCCAGCGGGCGCCCGGCACGAAGTTCATCCGGCCCGCCTCGCGCCGGGTCGTCGGATGGCCCTCCACCCACAGCAGCCGCCCGTGCGCGTCGCAGACGGCGACCAGGTGCTCGCCGTCCAGCGCGAAGGTGCCCATCAGCTCCCGGAACAGCGGCATCACCCGCGCCAGCGGATGCGTGGCCCGGTGGGCGCCGAGGTCACCGTCCGTCAGCTCCACGTTCGCGATGCCTTCCGGCCCCACACCGGCCCGCGCCGAACGCCGCCAGGAGTCCGCCACCACGGACCGCACCGGGCGGGTCACCCGGCCCGCGTCGGTGAACGTCTCGTGCGCGCGACGCAGCCTGCGCGCGTGCTCGGCGGGGTCGGCCCCCGGTTCCAGGGCAACCCAGGGATCGGTCAACTCGGCCTCCCGGACGGCGATACGATGCGGACATCGTCACTCCGGGTGTCCGCGCCGACAACCGTTTCGACGTGGGTCACTCGATTGGATCGTCCGGGATCCGGCCACGGCGGGTGTGGGTGGCTCGAACGCGGCGGCTGTGACGGCGATCCCGGAGCGGGCCGGAACCCGCGTCTTTCCCGCCGCCCTCGGCCGAGCGGGAGTCGACCCGCTCACCGCGACCCGGCCACCCCCGCCGGATCGTCCAGCACTCCCCGCACCACCCAGTGCGCGGCCCCCAGCAGCGGTCCCTCGGGACCCAGCTCCGAGACGGACACCGGGCAGGCGGGCCCCGCGGTGCGCCGGGCCAACTCGGCCTCCAGGGAGGGCAGCAGCCAGGGCGCGAGCCCGGCCAGGGCACCGCCGAGCACCACGCCGCTCGGGTCCAGCAGATTGACGGCGCCGGTCAGGGCGATGCCCAGCGCCTCGCCCGCCTCGCGCAGCGCATGGCGTACGGCCTCGTCACCGGCGGCGGCCCGCCCGGCCAGCAGGCCGACCCGGTCCTCGCCCTGCTCCAGGCCCGAGGCCCGCAGCACCGCCTCCTCGCCGGCGTACTGCTCCAGACAGCCGCGGCCACCGCAGGCGCACTCCGGACCGTCGGGCCGGACCGGCACATGCCCGAGCTCGCCGGCGAAACCGCGGGTCCCGCGCAGGAGCTGTCCGTCCACGACCACCGCCGCGCCGATGCCGATCTCGGCCGAGACGTGCAGGAAGTCGCGCGGGGTGTCCGCGCCGAGCCAGAGTTCGGCGAGGCCGCCGAAGTTGGCCTCGTTGTCCACGGTCAGCGGGTGTTCCACGGGCAGCAGCGCGCCGAGGTCCACGTCGTGCCAGCCGAGGTTCGGGGCCCGTACGACCGTCCGGGCGTCCCGTGCCACCAGGCCGGGGACGGCCACGGCGAGGCCCGCCGGCCACAGGCCCGCGTGGTCCGCCTCGGCGACCACCTGCCGCAGCAGCGCGGTGAGTTCGGCGACGACCGGCTCGGGGGAGCGGCCCCGGTTGGTGCCGTGCCGTACCGTCCTTGCCCGCACCTGTCCGCGCAGATCGACCACGCACACCGCGAGGTGGTCCACCCCGATCTCCGCGCCGATCCCGGCCGGGCCGTGGCCGCTGACGGCGAGCGCGGAACCGGGCCGTCCCACCCGGCCGGGCCGCTCCGGGCCCAGTTCCTCCAGCAGACCGGTCCGGATCAGCTCGTCGACCAGCGTCGACACGGCTGCCCTGGTCAGCCCGATGCGGGAGGCGACCGCGGCCCGCGACAGCGACCCCTGCGCACGCACGGCGTGCATCACGCGCGCGAGATTGCGGCGGCGCATGCCCTGCTGGGTGTCGGGCAGGGCGCGCCCCGGACCGTCGGGGCGCGCTTCGTGCGGTGTTGCGGCCATGCCTCCGTCAGTCCTCGGTCCGTGCCAGTGCCGTGCCGCGGGACCTCGGCCCCGGTACGCGCCGGTGCCGTGCCCCGAGGCCTCAGCCTCGGTGCGCACCCCGCCCGAGCAGCGGGGCCGCGTCGGAGAGTACCCCGGAGATCCGGGCCAGTGTCTCCTCGTCTCGTTCCACCGCGTCGAGCACCGGCCCGCGCGTGGTGTCCCAGCGGCGGGCCACGGCGGCCGGGTCCTCGCCGGTGAGCACCCCGGCGGCCTGGGCGGCGGCCCCCAGTGCGACCGGTTCGCGAGCCTCGGGGACCCGGACGGGGCGTCCCGACAGCCGTCGCACGGTCTCCTGCCAGGCCCTGCCCCGGGCCCCGCCGCCGATCAGCAGCAGTGGCGTGGAGCGGTCCGCGTCCTGGTCGAGGACCAGGTCGAGCGCGCCGAGCAGGGAGTGCACGGCACCGTCGTAGGCCGCCTGGAGCAGCTGGCCCGCCGTGGTGTCGTGGCGCAGGCCGTGCAGCAGTCCGGTGGAGTCGGGCAGGTCCGGGGTGCGCTCGCTGTCCAGATACGGCAGGAGGGTGACGCCCGTGCCGGGTTCGACGGCCTCGCGGTCCAGGCCGAGCAGGGCGGCGACGCGGTCGACGGCCAGGGTGCAGTTGAGGGTGCAGGCCAGCGGCAGCCAGTCGCCACGCGCGTCGGCGAAGCCCGCCACCGTGCCGCTGGGGTCGGCCGGGCGGTGCGTCGAGACCGCGTACACCGTGCCGGACGTGCCGAGGCTGAGCACCGGCGTACCCGGGAGAAGCCCGAGGCCCAGGGCCGCGGCGGCGTTGTCGCCGGTGCCCGGAGCGACGAGGGTGCCCTTGGAGAAGGGCAGGTCATGGCTGTCGCGCACGGTGCCGACGACCTCGCCGGGCCGGGCCACACGCGGCAGCAGCGCGGCGTCCAGCCCCACGTGCCCGAGGATCTCGGCGTCGTACGACTCCTGTCCGGAGGCCCACCAGCCCGTGCCGGAGGCGTCGCCGCGGTCGGTGGTGGCCAGGCCGGTGAGGCGTTCGGTGAGGTAGTCGTGGGGAAGGCGCACGGCCCTGGTGGCGCGGACCGCGTCCGGCTCGTGCTCGGCGAGCCACGCCCACTTCGTGACCGTGAACGAGGCCCCGGGCACACTGCCCGTGCGCTGCGCCCAGGCCTTCGGACCGCCCAGCTCCTCCACCAGCCGGCGGGCCTGGGGGGCGGAGCGCACGTCGTTCCAGAGCAGGGCCGGGCGTACCGGTTCGCCGTGCTCGTCCAGGGTCACCAGGCCGTGCTGCTGTCCGCCGACGGAGACGGCGGCCGCCTCGTGCGCGGCGTCACCGCACTGGCGCAACGCCTCGCACAGGGCGTCCCACCACTGGCGGGGGTCGCTCTCCCGGCCCACACCGCGGGACACGGTGTGCGGAGCCTGTCCGCTCGCCACCACCTCACCGGTCGCCGCGTCGACCACCAGCGCCTTCGTGGACTGCGT
The DNA here is from genome assembly GCF_040612135.1 of Streptomyces sp. NPDC006458. Classification (NCBI taxonomy): domain Bacteria; kingdom Bacillati; phylum Actinomycetota; class Actinomycetes; order Kitasatosporales; family Streptomycetaceae; genus Streptomyces; species Streptomyces sp. NPDC006458. Next base: position 194,335 of record NZ_JBEXPR010000012.1, read on the forward strand.
GGACGTGTCCACGCCGACGACGAGCGGACCCTCGGCTGCTGACATCGGACTCTCCCTCTCGGTGCGGCTCTGCGGGATCCGACCTGCTGCTTTTCCATTGTCACCAGGACACCGTGCCCAGACCCCGGCTGCTTCTTGCCGGGCCATGGAGACCCGGATCCGCATCTCGGGGACTCCTGTTCCCTTCCCTGAGACGCGTTGGCCTACTAATTTGTAAAGTGCCATGACGAAATAGTCCGAGCAAACAAGGAGCCGTGGCATGAGCTACCAGCCCACCCCCGAGGACAGGTTCACCTTCGGCCTGTGGACCGTCGGCTGGCAGGGAAGGGACCCCTTCGGCGACGCCACCCGGCGCGCCCTCGACCCTGTCGAGACGGTGCGGCGCCTGGCCGAGCTGGGCGCGTACGGCGTGACCTTCCACGACGACGACCTGATCCCCTTCGGGTCCTCCGACACCGAGCGCGAGTCGCACATCAAGCGCTTCCGTCAGGCGCTCGACGCGACGGGCCTGACCGTGCCGATGGCCACCACCAACCTCTTCACGCACCCCGTCTTCAAGGACGGAGCCTTCACCGCCAACGATCGCGACGTGCGCCGCTACGCGCTGCGCAAGACCATCCGCAACATCGACCTGGCCGCCGAACTCGGCGCCGAGGTCTATGTCGCCTGGGGCGGCCGCGAGGGCGCCGAGTCGGGCGCCGCCAAGGATGTGCGGGTGGCCCTGGACCGCATGAAGGAGGCCTTCGACCTCCTCGGCGAGTACGTCACCTCCCAGGGCTACGACCTGCGCTTCGCCATCGAGCCCAAGCCGAACGAGCCGCGCGGCGACATCCTGCTGCCGACCGTCGGCCACGCCCTCGCCTTCATCGAGCGCCTGGAGCGGCCGGAGCTGTACGGCGTCAACCCCGAGGTCGGCCACGAGCAGATGGCCGGGCTGAACTTCCCGCACGGCATCGCCCAGGCCCTGTGGGCGGGCAAGCTCTTCCACATCGACCTCAACGGTCAGTCCGGCATCAAGTACGACCAGGACCTGCGCTTCGGCGCCGGGGATCTGCGTGCCGCCTTCTGGCTGGTCGACCTGCTGGAGAGCGCCGGTTACACCGGGCCCCGCCACTTCGACTTCAAGCCGCCGCGCACGGAGGACCTCGACGGGGTGTGGGCCTCCGCCGAGGGCTGCATGCGCAACTACCTCGTCCTCAAGGAGCGTGCGGCCGCCTTCCGGGCGGACCCGGAGGTCCGGGAGGCCCTGCGTGCCTCCCGCCTGGACGAACTGGCCCAGCCCACCGCCGAGGACGGCCTCCAGGCCCTCCTCGCCGACCGCACGGCCTTCGAGGAGTTCGACGCGGAGGCGGCCGCCGCGCGCGGGATGGCCTTCGAGCGGCTCGACCAGCTGGCCATGGATCATCTGCTGGGGGCGCGGGGCTGATCCGGACTGCTGTGACCGCTGCCGGGTCACTTCCGCGGCGGACCTGAGCCGGTCAGCCCGTCGCCGGGCGCGGGCGGCCTGCCGGCGGGGAGTCCGGCCGGGGAGGGCCGGCCGCGGCGGCGCCGCGCGCGAGGGCGTCACACAGCGCGTCGCGCAGGCGCGTCAGCCAGTCCTGCGCGGTGCCGGATATCCAGGGATGCCCGGCCTGGAATGCCGTCCAGTCGACCCGCCAGCCGGTCACCTGCTCGGGGCCGAACGCGTCGGCCCCGCCCGCCGGACCGCGCCGCAGCACCTTGCGCAACAGGCGGGGCGGCAGCCGTGTGCCCCGCGCCTCGGCGAGCAGCACGGCGTCGTAGAGGTCCTTGCCCCGTGCCCGGGTCCCGGTGGCGCTGTCGGAGCGCAGCCACAGCACCTTCCAGGCGAGCGACACCGCCGGACCGACGGTGCGTACGGCGACGGGGGCGCCGCCGTCTCCTCTGGGGACCGCCGTCCACTCGGGCGGCTCGGGCAGCTGCTCGTCGCGGGCGAAGTCGAGCCGCACCTCACCCGGCTCGCCTACCCCTTCGGCCCGCCAGGGCACGACGAGGCGGATGCCGGGCAGGTCGTACCGCGCGTACGTCCAGGTGCCGTCCGGTTGCGCCGCGTCCGCGTCCAGCAGGACGCCCGGGGCGGCTTCGGGGCGGGCCCGTATCCGGTCGAGCAGGTCCATGTACGGCGGGCTCTGCTCCGAGGTGTCCGCGTCGGCGCGCACCCAGGTGAGGCCCTCGGGCGGGAGGCGCGGGCGCTGTCCGTGGGTGCCGAACTCCTTTTCCCGCCACGGCTCGTAGCGCGCGGCCCCGTCCGCGGCCTCCGGCCACTGCTGGACGACCTCGACGCCGTCGACGTAGGGGTACGGATCGAGCGGATCGACCCGGACCGCGTCCTCCAGCACCACCCAGTCGAGGTCGGCGGGTTCCCGGGCGGCGGCCCCCACCCAGGCCGGGAGGGTCATGCTGCCGCGCAGCACGAGGGAAGCGCTCCAGGGGGCGTCCGCGACGAGCGCGAGCACATGGTCGAGCGCCGCGCGGTGGGCCGCGCGACGCTCGACGCCCGTCGCCACATGTCCTGTCACACCCACGACGCTAGCAAAGGGCACTGACAATGCCCGTTCCCCGGGCGCGCACGCCGGACACGACGTCGGGGCACTCGTGGCAAGAGGTATCGGTATGCCGAGCCGCGGCGCCGGATCAGGTCACGGTGACTCAGATGCGGTGCGGCAGGCGGACGTAGACGACCCTGGTCTCGATGCCGCTGTCCACCAGGCGGCCCTGGGCGTCGAAGGCGCCGGTGCCGTCGGTCATCCCGAAGTCGTTGTCGTTGATGACGGCGAGGGTGTCGTCGTCGACACGCGCGACGCCCTCGATCTTGCCCGGCACGCCCGCGACCGTGCCCAGGTCGACGAGGAGCCGCTTGGACAGCACGGGCACGCCGGCCGCCGCCGGGTCCTCCAGCTGCTCCAGCGCCGGGGACGTCGTCGCGTCGTCCCAGGGCCCGCCCAGGATGTTCGCGCCGCGCTCCAGACGTACGACGTGGAGCCGGGCGGTCTTGTCCGTGCGCTCCTGCACCAGCAGGCGGTTCCGGCCCACCGCGACCAGCGAGGAGATCTTGAGCTCGGAGGTGTCGTCCTCGCTCGGGTCCACGACCTCGACCGGGTCGAAGCGGTACGCGTACTCGGCGGTGATCGCCTTCTTCTCGGGCGAGAAGCGGAACAGCCGGGTGGTGCGCGAGGTGTTCCCGGAGGCGGCGTCGGGCAGCGAGAGCGGGCTCTGTACGGCGATCACCAGGTCACCGCCGGGCAGCTGGGCGAGCCCCTCGAAGCCGCGGTTGATCTTCCGGTTCAGCAGCACGGACGGCAGGGCCTCGACCACGGGGTAGTCGGCGCCGGTGAGGTTCAGGCCCTCGGGCACGTACCGCTTGAGCACCTTCCCGCGCGCGGAGACGTGCACCAGCGAGGGGCCGTACTCGTCCACCAGCCAGAAGGTCCCGTCCTCCGCGCGGACGACGCCCTCGGTGTCCAGTCCGTTCGGATTGAACGACAGCGGGGTGGAGGCGTCGTAGGAGTACGGGGCCTCGTCCCGGGACGCCTGGTTGGACAGGCCGGTGACCGGCTCGCCCGACGAGGTGGTGACCGGTATCGCCGACAGGACCTTCACGGCGTCGCCGTCGACCCGGATCCTCACGATCGCGGGGTCGAAGCCCGGCACGGGGAAGGTGCGGCGCTTGGTGCCGCCCACCTTGATCTGGCCGTTGGGCCCGCGGTCGGTGACCGTCCAGAACTCGCCCTTGCGGCCCGTCGGGTAGAGGTCGCTGCCGATGCCGCCGAGGTCCACGCCCCGGTCGTCGTCCACTGTGCCCGGCAGCAGCGCGTTGCTGAAGGCCGCGAGCGGGATGTCCCCGAGCGTGGCCGTACGGACGACACGGGCCTGGTCGCCGGAGTCCGCCGACGCGGGAACAGCGGCCGTGAGAGCGGCCAGAACGGCGAGGGGCAGCCCCGCCGCGACGGAACGCGAGACGGGGCGCCGGCCTGCGGCGTTCGGGGACATCGTGCCTCCTGGGGGCGAGTTCGCTGACAGCGGCCAGATTCGATCCCTTGGGGGAGAACGGTGCGCCACGCACGCGTAAACGCCCGGCATCGGCCCGCGGTCGGGCCGACACCGGGCGTCCGCGGCAGGGTTCCGGCCGGGCCCGGACACCCGTACGGCCCGCGGAGCAGCCGTCTTTGACCGTGCGTCAGTCCAGGTCCGGGCCGGTGCCCATCGACGCCAGCGCCGTCGCCGGATCGCGGGACACCGGGCCGCCCGGCACCCAGCGGCCCCGCTCCTTGCGGTACGGCCACCAGCCGCCCTCGTGCCCCAGCCGCAACTGGAAGGGCGCGTCGACGACGGTCCACCGGTTGCCCCGGGCCCGCAGCACGGGTCGTTCGTCCTGGTCCCAGGCAGAGTCCAGGGCGGCACGCACGCGTGCGAGCGCCCCACCCCGGACGGGCCACTCCTCCTCGCACACGGCGAGCGCCGCCGCACCCCCCAGCCGCCAGGCCCGCACCGCTACGGCCAGCGCCTCGGGCGTACGGCCCGACTCCTCCGCCAGGCGGCGCGTCACCGCACGCCCGGGGCCGGCCGCGGCGAGCCGGACGGCGTCCTCGGCGAGCGACGGTTCCGCACCGCCCCAGGGCTGTTCCGGCTCGGCCGTCAACGCCTCCGCGAGCAGCCGGTGTGCCTCCGCCGCGGCACACTCCGCCAGGAACTCCAGGGCGTCCGGGTCGACTTCGGCCGGGGCGGGCATGTCCGTGTCCAGGGACAGGGGAGTGCCCGGGGCGTCCGGCGGTTCCGGCAGGGCGGGCAGGGCGGGCAGGGCGGGCAGGATGTCCCCGGCCGTGAACGCCTCGGCGGCGTCCACCCCGTCCGGCTCCGGGGCGGCCTCGGCCGACGCGGTGCCGCGGTGTTGCAGGTCGTCGACAAGGGCCGACTCGCCGAGTCCGCGCAACAGCAGCAGCACCAGCGGGTCCTGGTCGAGGAGCAGCGCCACCTGGTAGCACAGCGCCGCCGTGTGACGGCAGTGGTCCCAGGCCCCGCAGTCGCACTCCGGGTCGAGGTCGCCGAGCCCCGGCAGCAGCTCGACTCCCGCCGCGGCGGCGTCCTCGACCAGGTGCGGCGGCATCTCGCCGTCGAGGAGCGCCGCGACGTGCCCGGCCCGCTCCACGGTCATGTCGAGGAAGCGGTCCCACCCCGCGGCGGACAGTTCCTCCAGCAGGACGTCGGCCCGGTGTGCCGTACGGTCGCGGTCCTGGACGACGGCGGTGATACGGCCCGGCCGCACCGACACCGCGCCCACACCGCCCGCGCGCGCGAGACGCCGGCCCGCCCTGAGCTGCTCCGCGTCCAGCGCCCCGTCCTCCAGCGCCTGGAGCCAGGCCCGCCCCCACCAGGTACGGGCGAAGCCGCGCCCGTGGGCGGGTGGCAGCGCGGCGAAGGTCCGCTCCGTGTCGTCCCCGTTCCTCGTCATCGCGCACCTCCGCGCAGCTCGACCAGTTCGGCCAGTTCGGCGTCGGTCAGTTCCGTCAGAGCGGCCTCGCCGGAGCCGAGGACGGCCTCCGCCAGGGCGCTCTTGCGGCTCAGCATGTCCGCGATGCGGTCCTCGATCGTGCCCTCCGCGATCAGCCGGTGCACCTGCACCGGACGCGTCTGTCCGATGCGGTACGCGCGGTCGGTGGCCTGCGCCTCCACGGCGGGGTTCCACCAGCGGTCGTAGTGCACGACATGTTCCGCGCGCGTGAGGTTCAGCCCGGTGCCCGCCGCCTTCAAGGACAGCAGGAACACCGGGACCTCACCGTCCTGGAAGCGCTGTACCAGCCGCTCGCGCTCGGCGACCGGCGTCCCGCCGTGCAGGAACTGCGTCGGCACGCCCCGTCCCGCCAGATGGCGTTCCACGAGGCGGCCCATCGCCACGTACTGCGTGAAGACCAGGACGCTCTGTCCCTCGGCCAGGATCGTGTCCAGCAGCTCGTCCAGAAGTTCCAGCTTCCCCGACCGGCCCTCGATCCGCGGCCGGTCCTCCTTGAGGAACTGCGCCGGGTGGTTGCAGATCTGCTTCAGACCGGTCAGCAGCTTCACGATGAGGCCGCGCCGCGCCATGCTGTCCGCGCCCGCGATCTCCGCCAGCGTCTCGCGCACCACCGCCTCGTACAGCCCGGTCTGTTCGCGCGTGAGCGACACCGGGCGGTCGGTCTCGGTCTTCGGCGCAGCTCGGGCGCGATCCCCGGGTCGGACTTGCGGCGGCGCAGCAGGAAGGGGCTCACCAGGCGGGAGAGCCGTTCGGCCGCGGCGGGGTCGTGGCCGCCCTCCACGGGAAGCGCGTACCGGGTGCGGAAGGTGCCGAGGCGGCCCAGCAGTCCCGGTGTCGTCCAGTCGAGGACGGCCCACAGCTCGGACAGGTTGTTCTCCACCGGGGTGCCGGTGAGCGCCACGCGCGCGCGTGCCCCGATGGACCGCAGCTCCCGCGCGGTCGACGCGTACGGGTTCTTCACGTGCTGCGCCTCGTCGGCCACGACCAGGCCCCAGGCCGTTCCGGCGAGGCGGCCTGCGTCCCGGCGCATGGTGCCGTACGTGGTGAGCACGAACTCCCCGTCGGCGAGGTCGTCGAGCTCGCGCCGGGGGCCGTGGAATCGGCGGACCGCGGTGCCCGGCGCGAACCGCTCGATCTCGCGCTGCCAGTTGCTCATCAGCGAGGTGGGACAGACGACGAGGGTCGGACCGGCCGTCGTGATGTCGGTCTGGCGGTGCAGATGCAGGGCGATCAGCGTGATCGTCTTGCCGAGTCCCATGTCGTCGGCCAGACAGGCACCCAGTCCGAGGGAGGTCGTCCGTGCCAGCCAGTCCAGCCCGCGGCGCTGGTAGTCGCGCAGGGTGGCGGCCAGCGCCGCGGGCTGGGCGACCGGCTCGTGCGGGCCCGGGTCCGTCAGCCGCTCTCGCAGGGTCGCCAGCCATCCGGTGGGCTCGACCTCGACCCTGCGGCCGTCGATCTCCACCGAGCCCGCCAGAGCGGCGCTCAGCGCGTCGACGGGCGTGATGCCACGGTCCTCGCGCGCACGGGCCCTGCGCAGCTCCTGAGGGTCGATCAGCACCCACTGGTCCCGCAGCCGTACAACGGGTCGGCCGGCCTCGGCCAGCAGATCGAGCTCCTCACGCGTGAGCCGCTGGTCGCCCACGGCGTACCGCCAGTCGAAGGAGAGCAGCGCGTCCGGGGACAGCAACGAGGGCAGCCCGGTGGAGCCCTCGCCCGGGGCCGGGCCGGGGCCGGGCGGACCCACGACCGCCCGTACGGTCAGCTCGCGGGTCAGCCCCTTCGGCCAGTGCACGTCGACGCCGGCGCCGTCCAGCGCCCGCGCGCCCTCGCCGAGCAGGTCGGTGACCTCGTCGTCGGCGAGGTCCAGTGCCGTGGGCACCGCCGCCGACAGCAGCGGCGCGAGGGGCGGCCAGGCACGTGCCGCCCGGCGCAGCGCGAGCAGGGCGTCCACACGCGCGCGTGGGCCGAGAGCGGCACCCGTCGCGTCATCGGCCGTCCACACCTCGGCGGCGTCGGCGAGCAGGGCCGGGTCGCTCACGCTGTGCACCTGCGGCACGATCCGGAAGCTCAAGGAGGTCGCCTCCACGTCCGCGGCGGTGTCGTCGAGCCCCGGCACCTCCACGCGCAGGGAGACCCGGACGCCGGCGTCGTGGCCCGCGGCGACATCGGCGGCCCAGGCCCGAAGCTCCGGCAGGTGCCGCGGCTCGCGTGCCGCGAAGGCCGGGCCGCCCGTCACGAGCGCGGCGGCGGGCGAGCGGGGGAGCGTGTCGGCGACGGCGTCCATGAAGGCGCGCAGCAGCCGCTCCGGTTCGGGCAGCCGCGGTGCGCCGGTGCCGTCCATGGGGACGGCGTGCGCCTCCGGGGGCATCGAGGCGGCCAGGCGGCGCAGAAAGGCCGTGTCCTCGGGGGCTGGCGGGGCCACGCGCCAGGCGTCGTGGCCGTCCGGGGACAGTCCGGGCAGCAGCCGCCCGCGGGCCGCCAGACGCAGCGCGAGAACGGCCGCGGTGCCCCAGAACGCCGCCGCCCGGTGCGCACCGGGGGTGACACGCGCGCGGGTGAGAACCGGCAGCGCGGCCTCGACGGGCAGCAGCAGGGCGGGCACCTCGCCCCGCTCCACACCGGCGTCGGTGCGCACGACCACGCGCAGGTCGGCGACCGCCCCGGCCGTCGCGGCGGGCGGAGTGGAACCTTCGGGTGTCCAGAAGGCCATCGTGCCGGTGCGGGCCGGGTCGCCGGGCAGGAACACGGCATGGCAGTGGGCGAGTTCGGAGATCTCGGAGGGTGTCGCGACAGACCTACTCTTCAGAGCTATGACGCATTCCTCAAACTTGACTACTGGGGTCAGGGTGGTCGAGGGTACAGGAAGCGCGCCCCTGGCCGGAGACAATGGAGAGTGTCGCGGGTCACATTGTTGCCCGGGGCGGGACTCTCCCTCAGGGTGGAGTGGGGGCGGGCTCAGGGACGTCTCAGGGTCGCGGTCCGGAACCGCGGCGGGTGCCGACCCCGTTCTCAATAACAGAGAGCGGACCCCGTTCTCACGACGGAGGACGGCTGTGGCCGCGAAGGAGGCGACAACATGTCGAGGAACGCGAAGATCGCCGTAGGAGGCGTGGCGGTCGGGCTCATCCTGCTCATCTGGCTGCCCTGGTGGGCCGCGCTGCTGATCGTGCTGGGCGTCCCGGCCGCGGCCTACCTCACGCTCGACCCGTCACAGCGGCGCCGCCTGCGCCGTGCGACCCGCAAGGAGCTCGGCCGCTGACGCGGTGACCCGGGTGCGCGGCGCGGCCGCGCACCCGTAGCGGGCCCGTCAGCTGGGACGTACGGCCATCCTGTCGAGCGCCTGCAGCAGGCCGGGCAGCTCCGGACCCCGCCCCACCGGAACGACCTCTCCCGGCATGTCGTCGAGCAGCACGAACGCGATGTCGTCGGTCCTGGCCACCAGCGACCAGCCGGGACCGTCGGCGCGCAGCGTCCGCGCGTCGCCCGGCGCGAAGGAGGAGCGCACGCGGCCCAGTGGCGGGGGCGTGTCCACGTACGCCCGAGCCTCGGCCAGCACCCGCCGCACACCGTCGCGCGCGCCGCCGGACTCCTGCCCCGCGTCGGCGGTCGTCGCGGCATCCGCGTCCGCAGCCGCCTCTGTACCCGCCTCGGCCTGTGCGGAGGCCGCGCCCGTAGCGGCGAACGCGGAGTCGTCGATCTGCTCGCGCCACAACGCCCACTGCAGCGCGACCTCGTCCGCGCCCATACGGCGCTGCGCCGGACCCCAGCCGGAGGTGTCCGGCGGGGCCAGCGGAGCCCGGTCCACGAGCTCCGCGTCGGGGTCGTGCGGCGCCGGGACACCGGGAGCCGCGACGGCGAGCGCCAGCGGCCAGCCGGGCAGCGCCGCCACGACCGTGTGCTCCGCCGGCGACAGGTCGTACTCCATGCCACAGTCCCAGGAGGCGATGGCAACGGCGACCAGCGAGACATCGTCGGTCGCGATGGTCCAACGCGCGCCCTCGCCGTCCTGGCCGAGCACCAGGCCGTACCCCTCCGCGAGCGGCGCGAGCCCGAGCGCCGCACAGGCTTCCGGATAGTCGTCGCCCAGCACGCTCGGGAACTGCGCCGGCGTCAGCAGCACCGCCGTGAGCACGTACAGTGCGTCCTCCGCGGCGGTGACGGCTTCCTCGTCCGTCCCGGACATGCCAGCCTCCCAGTGGTTCATCCCGATCGCGCGCACCCTAATGCGCGCCGGATGCCCTTGTCACGACTGCCAAAGGCATCCGGAGCTGCGATTTTCCGACGTGGCGGGACGAAACGACCGCCCTCGGCCGCCCGTCTCAGGCCGCCGGCAGCCCGAGAAGCGAGCGGGCCACCGTCGCCGGCGACTCGTCGTGCTCACGCGCGAGCGCGATCAGCGCCCGGCACGCCAGCTCGTTCACCCCGAACGACAGCGCCTCCGGCGAGACCCATCCGGACGCCTCGTCGATCCGCTCCTGGTCGTCCTCCGCGCAGGCCGTCACATACACCGCGGCGGCCTCGAAGAGGTTGTGCGGGCGCCTGTCGCGGCCGGCCTCCCGCTCCGCGCGCGGCGCCGTGACAATTCCCTGCCAGGCCTTGCGGACCTTGTCGAACATACTGACCACCTTCCCCGTGCGTCAGTTTCTTCGTGGTCGTGGACGATCCCGCTGAGCCTTTCATCTGCTCTGACTCAACGTAGAGTTGGAGCTCCGACGGCAGAAGGGGGACGACGCGGTGAAGCGCTACGACAGGCTCGAGCAGATCCGGCGGATGGACCCGCACAAGCAGGCCACCGAGATCTACCGGCTCAGCTCGGCCTACGAGTTCCCCTGGGACTCCACCCGGGCCCTGGAGCTGGCGCTGTACCGCACCTACGCGGTGCCCTCCATCGGCCGGCTGCTGGCCGAGACGGCGGAGCTGACCGACGGCACCCAGAAGCGCTACGACGACACCTCGCTGCTCCTCGACGCGGTCGTGGAGCACGGCTTCGACAGCATCCAGTCCCGCACCGCGATCCGGCGCATCAACCAGATGCACCGCAGCTACGACATCAGCAACGACGACATGCGGTACGTCCTCAGCACCTTCGTGGTGATGCCGAAGCGATGGATCGACGCCTACGCCTGGCGCAGGCTGTCGCGCCACGAGACGGTGGCCGCCACCAACCACTTCCGCACCCTCGGACGGCACATGGGCATCCGCGACATCCCGGAGACCTACGAGGAGTTCGCGGACCTGCTCGACAGCTACGAGGCCGCCCACTTCCGCTGGGACGAGAAGGCGCGCGGCGTCTCCGACGCCACCCTCGACCTGATGGCCTCCTGGTATCCGCGCCCCCTCACGCCCGTGCTGCGCACCGCGACGCTCGCGCTCCTGGACGAGCCGCTGCTGCGTGCCTTCCGCTACACGCCCCCTTCCGCCTCTGCGCGTACGCTCGTGCGCCGGGCGGTGCGGCTGCGCGGGCGTGCCGTCCGGCTGCTGCCCCCGCGCCGCGCACCCCACTTCGCGCGGCAGAACTGGGAGATCAAGGGCTACCCCGACGGCTATGAGGTGAACGAACTGGGCACCTGGCCGGTTCCCGGAATGCGCGGCTGCCCTGTGCGGCACCTGGACGGTTCGGGCGCCGAGTGAGCGGGGCGCGGGTCCGTGGGCGGTTCGGGCCGTGTGTGAGCGGGGTGCGGGTCCGTGGGCGGTTCGGGCCCCGTGTGAGCCGGGTGGGGACCGTGGGGGGTTCAGGTTCCGAGTGAGCCGAGTGTGGCGCGCAGCCAGGTGAGTTCGGTCCTGGACGTGGCGCGCGCGATGGTGAGGATGCCCTGCCGGAAGGGGTCGTCCAGCTCCTCGGCGGGCAGCGGCCGGTCCCCGTCGTAGAAGAAACTCGCGGGCTGCTCCAGGAAGTCCAGCCTGCGGCGCAGCACGGCCGCCTGGGCGTCCCGGTCCTCCAGGTGCCGCAGGAAGGCGAGCACCGTGAACCAGCGGTTCTCGTCGCTGATGTCGAGCGGGTCGGGTTCGGCCAGCCTGCGTCGCAGTTCGTCGCGGCCCGCCTCGGTCAGGGACAGGACGTGCCGTGGGGCGGCTCCCGCGCCGGGCTCCAGCGCGCGTTCCAGCAGTCCGGCCTTCTCCAGGCGCTTGATGGCCGGATAGAGCGTGCTCTCCGCGACGGGACGGACGTGCCCGGTCAGGGCCGTGATCCGCTTGCGCAGCTCATAGCCGTGCAGCGGGGCGTCGTACAGGAATCCGAGGATGGCCAGCTCCAGCATGTCCGCATTCTGTCACCCGCGTACATCGGTGACGGGGTACCTCGGTGAGGGAGTGTCCTGAGGAAGGGGTATATCGGTTCTGCAATACATCGGTGGCGAGGTACTACGTCGCCGATGTATTGTTCTGGAGTGCCGCGGAGGAGCGGCGCGGTGGCCGGAAGGGGGAGCGTGCGATGCGTCAGGCGGAGTTCGACAGCAAGGGGCACTGCGTCCGGTGGACGGAGGCGCCCGGGGAGGAACCCGCGCGTGTGTACGTGCACGGGCTGGGGTCGGTCTCATCGGTCTACCACGCCCATATCGCTGCGCGGCCGGAGCTCGTGGGGCGCCGCAGCCTGTTCGTCGACCTGCCCGGACACGGCATCAGCGACCGGCCCGAAGGCTTCTCCTACACCCTGGAGGCCCATGCCGGCGCCCTCGCCGCGGCACTCGACGCGGCAGGTGTGCGCGGCGCCGAACTGATCGCGCACAGCATGGGTGGAGCGGTCGCGATCGTCCTCACGCACCGCAGGCCCGACCTGGTGTCCCGGCTGGTGCTCACCGAGGCCAACCTCGACGCCCACCCGCCGGTCACCGCGGGCAGCAGTGGCATCGCCGGCTGGACGGAGGACGCCTTCGTCGACCACGGCCACGCGCGCGTGCTGGAGGAAGTGGGCCCTGTGTGGGCGGCCACGATGCGGCTGGCGGACCCGCGCGCCCTGCACCGCTCCGCGGCCGGGCTCATGGCCGGATCCACGCCGGTCATGCGTACCCTCCTGGAGCAGGCCCCCGTCGAACGCGTCTACCTCCAGGGTGGGCTGAGCGGCGAACTGGCGGGCCGCGAAGCGCTCGAAGCGACCGGGGTCCGCGTGCTGACCGTGCCGGGCGCCGGGCACAACGTCATGTTCGACAACCCCGAGGCCTTCGTGGCCGCGGTCGCCGGACGCGCCTGAGGGTCGGCCGGCACGCCCTGAGGCTCAGTCGGCACGCACCGCCAGGGCGAGGAAGCGGGCGTCCTCGTCGATGTACGACGTCATGTGCCACCCCGAACGTGCCAGCAGCGGGCGGAGGTTGGGTTCGCCGCGCAGATCGTCCGGAGTGATCCGCCGCCCCTGCCGAGCGGCCAGGGCGGCCCGCCCGATGGGATGGAACAGGGCCAGCACGCCGCCGGGGCGCACCACGCGCCGCAACTCCCGCAGGTTCCGCTCCGGTTCGGGCAGATGGGCGATGAGACCGGCGCCGAACACTGCGTCGAGCGAGCCCGAGCGCAGCGGGAGAGCGGCGACGTCGGCGAGCAGCAGCCGCCCGTCACGGTCCCGACCGGCCGCCACGGCGGCCGCCAGCATGGCCGGGGTGAGGTCGGCGCCCAGGACCACTCCCGACGCGCCCACGGCCGCGCGCAGCGGCGGCAGCGCCCGTCCGGTGCCGCATCCCGCGTCGAGCACGCGGCCGCCCTCGCGCAGGCCGAGCTCGGCGACGGCGGCCGCGTAGGCCGGGCCGTCGTCCGGGAAGCGCGCGTCCCAGTCGGCGGCGCGGGCCGTGAAGAACTCCTGGACGTGCCTGCGGTCATCGCTCATGTCCGGCATGATCTCTCACCGGTCCGGACGATGCCCGGCGCGCATGTTCGAGCGGCATGCGATCGTTCCGGAACATCTCTTCGTCATATTCCAACACCTTTCGAAATGCGCCCCCTTTGTGCGTCCATGCCCCGACTAGCGTCCCTGGGCCATGGGACACCTGGACCACGCCACCTTCGGCTGGCTGACCCCCGCGCTGTCGTACGCGATGGCCTGCACAGGCGCCGCACTCGGGCTGCGATGCACCGTGCGCGCCCTCGGTGCGACCGGACGCTCGCGCCGCAACTGGCTCTTGACGGCCGCCTCGGCCATCGGTACCGGCATCTGGACGATGCACTTCGTGGCCATGCTCGGCTTCGGCGTCCACGGCACCGACATCCGCTACGACGTGCCACTGACGATCCTCAGCCTGCTCGTCGCCATGGCCGTCGTCAGCGCCGGAGTGTTCGCCGTCGGCCACAGCCCCGAGCGGGGCCGAGCACTCCTGATCGGCGGCCTCACCACCGGCCTGGGCGTGGCGAGCATGCACTACCTGGGCATGGCTGCCGTACGGCTGCACGGTGATGTGACCTACGACCCGGTCATGGTCGGACTCTCCGTCCTGATCGCCGTGGTCGCGGCGACCGTGGCCCTGTGGGCGGCACTGAACATCAAGTCGCCCGTCGCCGTCACCGTCGCCTCGCTCGTCATGGGAGCGGCGGTCAGCAGCATGCACTACACCGCGATGTTCGCGGTGAGCGTGCGCGTCACGCCCTCCGGTGAGGTGCTGCCCGGGGCCACGGCGATGCAGTTCATCTTCCCCCTCGCCGTCGGCCTCGGGTCCTACCTCTTCCTGACCTCCGCCTTCGTCGCGCTCTCGCCCACGGCGGGCGAGCGCGAGGCGACCGCCTCGGCCCAGCGGCCAGTGGAACTCACCCACTGAGCCGGCCGTCCGCGGCAGCGCCCCCGCGGCACGCCCCGAACCCCTTCCGAGCGAGGAGGCCATGCGTACACCCCGCAGTCCCCGAACGGCAGGCGACGAGCCGCCGCCCCCGACGCCGCATCGCGGTCGCCGTGCACACGCCGGACTCCCGGCCGACGAGGAACCCCACCCCGATGCGAACCACACACCGAGAAGCGCGCCCACGCGCGCGGGACGCCGGCGGATACGCCCGCGCACCGTGCGCGCCAAGATCGTCTGCCTGCTGATGGTGCCGGTGATCTCACTGCTCGCCCTGTGGGCGTACGCCACCGTGTCCACCGCCCAGGACGTGTCCCGTCTGCGTCAGTCGCAGCGCGTGGACTCCCAGATCCGCACTCCCGTCGCCCTCGCGGTCACCGCGCTCCAGGCCGAGCGCGCCGCGGCGGTGGCCCACGCGGGTGCCCCGTCCGCCGGCCGCGGCACCGGCCTCGACCAGCTCGCCCGGAACACCGACCGGGCCGTCGCCCCACTGCGGCTCGGCGGCCGCAACACCGTCGCCGACAGCCAGGAACTGCCCTCCGCGGTCGCCCGGCGCCTGGAGGCGTTCGTCACCGGTGCCGAACAGCTGAGTGAGCTGCGCACCGAGCTGGGAGCCGGACGGGTCGGCTGGCGGGAGACCTATGAGCTCTACACCCGCAGCATCACGGACGCCTTCGCCGTCGACGGAGCCCTCAGCGGTATCCAGGACGCCGAACTCGGCTCCGACGCGCGCGTGCTGCTGGAGTTCTCCCGCGCGGGAGAGGCACTGGCCCGCGAGGACGTGCTGCTGGACGGCGCGCGCCTGACCAAGAACCTCTCCGGCGAGCGGCTGCGCCTGTTCACCGGCGCCGTCGAAACCCGCCGCGCCCTGACCGAGGCCGCCGTGACCGATCTGCGCGGCCCGGAACACGACGCCTGGCAAGAGCTCGCCGACTCCGACGCCTACGCGGCGGTCGCGGCCATGGAGGACGGGATCCTCACCTCGGCACCGGGCGGCAAGGCCCTCTCGGCCGCCCCCGAGAACGCGTGGCGGCCGGCCCACGCGCGCGTGCGGAGCGCCATTCGGAGCATCGAGCAGGACGCCGCCCGGGACGTCGCCGACCGCGCGGACCCCTTCACCCGCGGACTGCTCACCCCCGCCGGAGCGGCCGTGCTGTTCGGACTCGCCGCCGTCGCCGCGTCCCTGGTCATCTCGGTGCGCATCGGCCGCGGGCTGGTCGTCGAACTGGTCGCCCTGCGCAACAGCGCCCTGGAGATCGCCCGGAGGAAGCTCCCCGAGGCCATGAGCAGACTGCGCGCGGGGGAGGAGATCGACATCGGCTCGGAGGCACCGGCGGGACCGCGCGCCGAGGACGAGGCCGGACAGGTCGCCGAAGCCCTCGGCACGGTCCACCGGGCCGCCCTGCGCGCCGCCGTGGAGCGCGCCGAGCTCGCCAGCGGCATCTCCGGCGTCTTCGTCAACCTCGCCCGGCGCAGCCAGATCCTCGTCCACCGCCAGCTGACCCTGCTCGACAGCATGGAACGCCGCTCGGAGGACCCGAACGAGCTCAGCGACCTCTTCCGGCTGGACCATCTCACGACCCGCATGCGGCGCCACGCGGAGAGCCTGATCATCCTCTCCGGCGCGGCACCCGGCCGGGCCTGGCGCATGCCGGTCTCCCTGACCAATGTGATCCGCGCGGCCGTCTCGGAAGTCGAGGACTACGCGCGCGTGGAGGTACGGCAGCTTCCCGAGGCGGCCGTGGTCGGCGCGGCCGTCGCCGACCTCACCCATCTGCTGGCCGAACTCGTCGAGAACGCGGCCCAGTTCTCCCCGCCGCACACGCGCGTGCGCGTCACCGGCGAACCCGTGGGCAACGGATACGCCATCGAGGTCGAGGACCGCGGCCTGGGCATGGGCAAGGAGGCCCTCGTCGAGGCCAACCGGCGCATCGCGCAGTCCGAGTCCCTCGATCTGTTCGACAGCGACCGGCTCGGCCTGTTCGTGGTGAGCAGGCTGGCGGCCCGGCACAGCGTCAAGGTCCACCTCAAGCCCTCGCCCTACGGCGGCACCACGGCCGTGGTCCTGCTGCCCGTGGCGCTGTTGCACAGCGGTGCGGCGGAACGATCCGGCAACGAGGTCGCGAAAGCGCCGCGACCCGCCGAACCCGAGTACGCGCGCGTGCCCGGCGGCCCGCGGCACAGGGAAGTCGCCGCACCGGCCGGCGGGCATGCCCAGGCAGCGGGCGGGCAGCCGGGCCCGCGGCACCAGGAAGCCGCCGGACCGGCCGGCCCGCGGCACCAGGACGCCGCCGGGCGGACCGGCGACCGTCCCGCCCTGACCGTTACCCCCGCCCGGCACTCCGCCCCCGGGTGTCACGGCGCCGCGCCCGCCCCGCCCGCCCGACGAGCAGGAGCGCATCGAGGACCTGCCGCGCCGGGTCCGCCAGGCCTCGCTCGCGCCCCAGCTGCGCGAGGCACCCCGGCAGCCCGCCCGGCAGACCGGCCCCCGAGCCGACGACCAGCGCACCCCCGAGCTCGTCCGGGACCGCATGGCCGCCTACCGCGACGGCTGGGCGCGCGGCGGCGGCAGACAACCCGGCACCCGCGCCGTCCCGCCCCACCGCGCAGCCGGCGACAGCAGCGAAGGAGACCCCGCATGATGCAGGACCCGAGCATGAGCACCGCCCAGCGGTCCGGCGAACTCGACTGGCTCCTGGACGACCTGGTGCTGCGCGTGCGCGAGGTGCGGCACGCCGTGGTGCTCTCCAACGACGGACTCCCCGTGGGCGCCTCCAGCGACCTCAGCCGCGAGGACGCCGAGCACCTCGCCGCGGTCTCCTCCGGCTTCCACAGCCTCGCCAAGGGCACGGGACGGCACTTCGGCGCCGGAGGCGTGCGCCAGACCATGGTGGAGATGGACGACGGCTTCCTGTTCGTGGCCGCCGCCGGCGACGGCTCCTGCCTCGCCCTCCTCACCGCCGCGACCGCGGACATCGGCCTGGTGGCCTACGAGATGGCGCGACTGGTCCGGCGTGTCGGCGAGCACCTCTACACGCCGCCGCGCGCCGCCGCACAGCCGCCCTCCGCGGGATGACGCGGTCCGCGACGATGACCGACGACTCGTGGAGCGCCCCGCGCGCGCGGAGCAGCCAGTGGTACGACGTCGAGGCCGGCCCGCTCGTGCGCCCGTACGCCATGACCGGCGGTCGGACGAGGCCCGGTCCCAGCGGGGTGCGCTTCGACCTGATCGCCCTCGTCACGCTCGACCCGGCCGCGCCCGGGACCGAGGACGCCGACGACCTCGGGCCCGAACACCGGGCACTGACGGAGCTGTGCCGAACGGAGACACAGTCCGTCGCCGAACTCGCCGCCGGGGCCGACCTTCCCGTCGGCGTGGTCCGGGTGCTCCTGGGCGACCTCCTGGAACTCGGCCGCGTCACCGTCACCCGGCCCGTACCGCCCGCGCAACTGCCCGACGAGCGGATTCTGCGCGAGGTGATCGCGGGGCTGCGGGCGCTGTAGCGAACCCGGGAGCGGGCACAGGGAAAGAGGCATCTCCGACACCGCCCGCATGAGATTCCGAAAGCCATACGGACGCGGCCCACCACCGATCTGTGAACCAACCGGGCACCGAAGGGGTCCCGGGCGGTCACAACGGTCGATATCCTGTCAACCCTTCGAACACGGCCCGCACTTGTCATCATGCTGACTTCGCACATCCGTACCGAAGCCGCGCGCCCGCACCGTCCGGGCCCCGAACTCCCCCCACGACGACCGTTTTCCGGAACTCCCGAGAGAAGTGATCCATGGTCTCCGAGCACTCCGACGTCACGGGCGACGAGACGGCCGCGCTGGCGCTGAAGATTCTGGTCGCCGGCGGCTTCGGCGTCGGCAAGACCACCCTGGTCGGCGCCGTCAGCGAGATCAGGCCGCTGCGCACCGAGGAACTGCTCAGCCAGGCAGGCCGTTCGGTGGACGACACCGACGGCGTCGACCAGAAGGTCACCACCACCGTCGCCATGGACTTCGGCCGGATCACCATCCGCTCCGGGCTGTCCCTCTACCTTTTCGGCACCCCGGGCCAGGACCGCTTCTGGTTCCTGTGGGACGAGTTGTCACAGGGGGCGCTGGGGGCCGTGGTCCTCGCCGACACGCGGCGTCTGGAGGACTGCTTCCCGGCCGTCGACTACTTCGAGCACCGGCACATCCCCTTCGTGGTCGCCGTCAACTGCTTCACGGGCGCCCGCGCCCACACCGTCGGTGACGTCTCACGTGCCCTCGATCTCGACCAGGGCACACCGGTGGTGCTGTGCGACGCCCGTGACAAGGACTCCGGGAAGGAGGTGCTCATCCGGCTCGTCGAGTACGCCGGGCGGATGCACACCGCCCGGCTGCTGGACTCCGTGACCTGACCCCGGATCGGCCCGGGCTCCCTGAGCCGGGCTGAGCCAGGGTCGGCTCGTGGGCTTCGTGAGCCGGGCTGAGCCCGGGTCGGCCCGTGGGCTCCGTGAACTGGGCTGAGCCAGGGTCGGCTCGTGGGCTTCGTGAGCCGGGCTGAGCCCGGGTCGGCCCGTGGGCTCCGTGAACTGGGCTGAGCCAGGGTCGGCTCGT
>NZ_JBEXPR010000012.1:213301-244441 GCF_040612135.1 Streptomyces sp. NPDC006458
CGTGGGCTTCGTGAGCCGGGCTGAGCCCGGGTCGGCCCGTGGGCTCCGTGAACTGGGCTGAGCAGGGATCGGCTTGTGGGCTCCGCGAGCCGGACCCTGCCGGCCCGCGGACGCCGGACCCGGGCCGCCCCGGCCCGCGAGCCTCCGTGGCAGACCTCAGTCGGAGACGGCCTTCGCCGAGACGACCTTGTCGACGGTGACACGCACCAGGAGCTCTCCCGGGACGCCGTTGCGCGCCCCGAACTCCTCGGCGCGCTCCTCGCCCATGTACCGTCCCCCGATCCGGGCCGCCCAGTGGCGCAAATCAGCGAGGTCCTCGGACACCCGGGCCCGGCCCTGGACCACCACGAACTCGAACGGCGGGCGGTCGTCGTCCACGCACAGCGCGACCCGTCCGTCGCGCCGCAGATTGCGGCCCTTGACGGATTCCTTGCCGGTGGTGAACACCAACTCGTCCCCGTCGAGCACGAACCAGATCGGGGCCACGTGCGGGCTACCGTCGGCCCGGACGGTGGACAGTTTGCCGGTGCGGGTGCCGTCCGAGACGAACGCCCGCCACTCCTCGTCGGTCATCTTGCGTGCCATGGCCCCATCCTCCCTTGCTCGGCGGGCCGCTCGTGGGGAAGGCTTGCAAAGAGTTCCTCCGAGCAGCGGGAGGACGGCACACGGGGAGACCGGAACATGGCGCTGAACCAGAAACTCGGCTGGCTACTGGACGATTTGACCGAGCGTGTCGGCGAAGTACGGCACGCGCTGGTGCTGTCCAACGACGGGCTGGTCACCGGAGCGAGCACCGGGCTGCGGCGCGAGGACGCCGAGCACCTGGCCGCCATCGCGTCCGGGCTGCACAGCCTGGCCAAGGGGTCCGGACGCCACTTCGGGGCCGGACAGGTCCACCAGACCATGATCGAGTTCGATGACGCGGTCCTGTTCGTCACCGCCGCGGGCACCGGAAGCTGTCTGTGCGTGCTCAGCGGCGCCCAGGCCGACATCGGGCAGATCGCCTACGAGATGACGCTGCTCGTCAACCGGGTCGGCGAGCATCTCGCAGTGGATGCCCGACAACCCGAGCGAGCACCATCCATAGATCCCTGACCTGCGACTTCGCCTCGCTCGGTGAAGTTGTCCACAGGCTTGCCACGAGATCGTCCGCGGTCGCTACGGTTTTCCCACGAGCCACGCACACAGCGTGAGCCGCCGACTCCACGGGGGAGACCGACCATGCGCGAAGACACCGTCACCCGATCCGACCATACCTGCACGACGAGCCGTGCCGCACGCGAACTGGGGCTCAAGCGCGGGGAGTTCGAGCTCGCGATGCACCTCGGTCGGATCCGCACCGTGCCGGACGAGGGCGGCGGGGGCCGCCGCGTCCCCCACGCCGAACTGGAACGTCTGCGCTCGGCACCGGGCTTCCCGGAGAGCCTGCGGCGGAGCGTGAGCGTCGTGGGCACGAGCGCGGGTGCGGACCTGATGGACGTGCCCGTCACCAGGTTCACCCGGCTCGCCCGCCTCGGCCTGATGACACCGGTGCGCTTCTACCTCAATCGCTACAGGGCCGTGGTGTGGCTGTATCTCGCCGACGAAGTCAGGCAGTTCGCGGCCGAGGAGTACAGCGCCCACCTGCTGAAAGGGCCGATGCCGAGCAGCCTGCGCGGCCAGGTCCGAGCAGGCGTCGACCTCCGCCCGCGCAACTGGCGGGGCCGCCACCTGGGATTCCTGCTCCGGCATGTCGAGGACCCCTGGCAGCGGGCCGGGGTATTCGCCGCGTTCCTCGGCCCGGGCGATCCCGTCGAGCTCGTGTCGGACCCCTACGAGCGAGCCCACCTGAACCGCTTCCGCCCGAGCCTGCCCACCCACGGCACGCCCGGCTCCCCGGCCGCGCGCGTCGGCGAAGGGATCATGAGGGCCGCCGACCCGGACGAGGTCGCCTGGCTCAAGGCCGAGCTGACCGCCGCCGTGGAGGAGGCGCGCCTGCAGTGGCCCGCCCCCCGCCCCACACCTCGGCCGACCGCAGCACCCGCGTCGCCCTCCGCATCGCTGGATCCAGGCCCCCGGTCGGGCGGGGACGACAGGATCCCGCCACCCGCGCGGGAGGCGCCACCGCGAGCCCGCACCGGACTGCTGGGACGCCTGCGACGAGGCCGGGCACGCGTCCGACGCCGCGAACCCCGACGGCAGCGGGCCTGAACGCAGCGCCCACCCAGGCTGAACGCGGCACTCACCCCGCTTACGGACAGCGCCCCTCGGGCTTGAACGCCGGCCCGCCTACAGCGCCCTGAACAGCCCTTCCTGAACGACCGAGACGAGCAGACGGCCCTGCAGGTCGTAGATCCTGCCCCGGGCCAGACCGCGCCCGCCCGTGGCGATCGGCGACTCCTGGTCGTAGAGGAACCACTCGTCCGCGCGGAACGGCCGGTGGAACCACATCGCGTGGTCCAGCGACGCCATGTCGAAGCCGCGCGGCCCCCACAGCGGTTCGACCGGGATGCGCACCGCGTCGAGAAGGGTCATGTCACTGGCGTAGGTCAGCGCGCAGGTGTGCACGAGCGGGTCCTCGCCCAGCGGCCCGACCGCGCGCATCCACACCGCGCTGCGTGCATCGGCGCCCTGGACCTCTTCCTTGGTCCAGCGCAACCGGTCCACATAGCGGATGTCGAAGGGCTGACGGCGTGCCATCCGCTCCAGCTGTTCGGGCAACGCGCCCAGATGCTCCCGGAGCTCGTCCGCGACCGTCGGCAGGGACTCCGGGTCCGGCACCTTGCGGGCCGGCGGCAACTGGTGCTCGAAGCCCCCTTCCTCGGGCTTGTGAAAGGAGGCGGTGAGATTGAAGATCGTGCGGCCCTGCTGCACGGCGGTGACCCGGCGCGTCGTGAACGACCGCCCGTCCCGCACCCGTTCCACCTGGTACACGATCGGCACCCCGGGCCGTCCCGGCCGCAGGAAGTACGCGTGCAGGGAGTGCACGGGGCGGTCACCCTCCGTGGTGCGCCCGGCGGCGACCAGCGCCTGGCCCGCCACCTGGCCGCCGAAGACCCGCTGGAGGGACTCCTCGGGACTGCGGCCACGGAAGATGTTGACCTCGATCTGCTCCAGGTCGAGCAGGGCTACGAGACTCTCGGCCGGGTTCGTCATGCGTGCTTGTCTCCTGTGGTCACAGCTGGCCGACGTCCGTCACACGGACGACCGCGCGTCCCTCCGCGTCGGAGGCCGTGAGGTCGACCTCCGCGCTGATGCCCCAGTCGTGGTCCCCGTTCGGGTCGTCGAAGATCTGCCGGACACGCCACAGGCGGTTCTGCGGCTCCTCCTCGATGACGAGCAGCTTGGGGCCCCGCGCGTTCGGGCCGGTGCCGAGATCCTCGTACTCGTCCCAGTACTTGTCCATCGCCTCGCCCCAGGCGTCGGCGTCCCAGCCGGACTCGGCGTCCATCTCGCCCAGTTCGCCGACCTGGTCGAGCGCGGCCAGCTCCACGCGCCGGAACATGGCGTTGCGGACCAGCACCCGGAACGCACGCGCGTTGGCGGTGACCGGCTTGACCTCGTCGGCCTTCTCCTGGGCCTCCTCGGCGGTCATCTCCTCCGGGTTGGCGAGCTGCTCCCACTCGTCCAGCAGACTGGAGTCGACCTGGCGGACCATCTCGCCGAGCCACTCGATCAGATCCTGGAGGTCCTCGGACTTCAGGTCGTCGGGCACGGTGTGGTCGAGAGCCTTGTAGGCACTGGCGAGGTAGCGCAGCACGATGCCCTCGGTCCGGGCCAGCTCGTAGTGGCTCACCAGCTCAGTGAAGGTCAGGGCCCGCTCGTACATGTCCCGGATGACGGACTTCGGGGACAGCGGATGGTCGCCCACCCAGGGGTGGCTCTTGCGGTACGTGTCGTACGCGTGGAAGAGCAGCTCCTCCAGCGGCTTGGGGTAGGTGACGTCCTGGAGGCGCTCCATGCGCTCCTCGTACTCGACGCCGTCCGCCTTCATCAAGGCCACGGCCTCGCCGCGCGCCTTGTTCTGCTGGGCGGCGAGGATCTGGCGCGGGTCGTCGAGCGTGGACTCCACGACCGACACCATGTCCAGGGCGTAGGAGGGCGATTCGGGGTCGAGGAGTTCGAAGGCCGCCAGCGCGAAGGTGGACAGCGGCTGGTTGAGGGCAAAGTCCTGCTGGAGGTCGACGGTGAGCCGGACGATACGGCCCTCGGCGTCGGGCTCGTCGAGCTTCTCGACGATGCCGCCGTCCAGCAGCGAGCGGTAGATGGCGATCGCCCGCCGGATGTGGCGCAGTTGCTGCTTGCGCGGCTCGTGGTTGTCCTCCAGCAGATGCCGCATGCCCTCGAAGGCGTTGCCGGGACGGGCGATGACCGACAGCAGCATCGTGTGGGTCACCCGGAACCGGGAGGTCAGCGGCTCCGGCTCGGAGGCGATCAGCCTCTCGAAGGTGTCGTCGCTCCAGGCCACGAAGCCCTCGGGCGCCTTCTTGCGGACCACCTTGCGACGCTTCTTCGGGTCGTCGCCCGCCTTGGCGAGCGCCTTGTCGTTCTCGATGACGTGCTCGGGAGCCTGGGCCACGACGAAGCCCGCCGTGTCGAAACCGGCCCGGCCGGCCCGGCCCGCGATCTGGTGGAACTCACGGGCGCGCAGCGTGCGCACCCGGCTGCCGTCGTACTTGGTCAGGGCGGTGAACAGCACCGTGCGGATGGGCACGTTGACACCGACACCCAGGGTGTCGGTGCCGCAGATCACCTTCAGCAGGCCCGCCTGCGCGAGCTTCTCCACCAGGCGTCGGTACTTGGGCAGCATGCCGGCGTGGTGCACACCGATGCCGTGCCGCACGTAGCGGGAGAGATTCTGGCCGAACTTGGTGGTGAAGCGGAAGTTGCCGATCAGCTCGGCGATCTGCTCCTTCTCCTGCTTCGAGCACATGTTGATGCTCATCAGTGCCTGGGCCCGCTCGACGGCCTGCGCCTGGGTGAAATGCACGATGTACACGGGCGCCTGCTGGGTCTGGAGCAGCTCGGTGAGCGTCTCCGTCAGGGGGACGCGCTCGTACTCGTAGGACAGCGGCACCGGGCGGGTCGCGGAGCGGACCAGCGAGGTGGGGCGGCCGGTGCGCCGGGTGAGGTCCTTCTCGAACATCGAGACGTCGCCGAGCGTGGCGGACATCAGGATGAACTGCGCCTGCGGCAGCTCCAGCAGCGGGATCTGCCAGGCCCAGCCGCGGTCCTGCTCGGCGTAGAAGTGGAACTCGTCCATGACGACCTGGCCGACGTCGGCGCCCTTGCCGTCGCGCAGCGCGATCGAGGCGAGCACCTCCGCGGTGCAGCAGATGACCGGCGCGTCCGCGTTGACGGAGGCGTCGCCGGTGAGCATGCCGACGTTCTCGGTGCCGAAGAGTTTGCACAGTTCGAAGAACTTCTCCGACACCAGCGCCTTGATAGGAGCCGTGTAGAAGGTGACCTCGTCGCGGGCGAGCGCGGCGAAGTGGGCGCCCGCGGCGATCATGCTCTTGCCGGAGCCGGTGGGCGTCGACACGATCACGTTCGCGCCGGACACCACCTCGATCAGCGCCTCCTCCTGGTGGGGGTAGAGCGTGAGACCCCGCTCCTGGGCCCACGACTCGAAGGCTTCGTAGAGGGCGTCGGGGTCTGCGGTCGGCGGGAGCTGATCGATGAGGGTCACGCCCCCATCTTGCCTGGCCTCCGGCCCGATGGGGGAATCGGATGCCCGCACGAAGATCGCTACCGCTACGCTGTGGCGCCGACGTGGCGTCAGTCCACGCGGTCAACTGGACAGCGGCACATGAGGGACGGGGCGGGCAACGGCGATGATGGGACCAGCACACTCACTCTCGGGCGCCGCGGCCTGGCTCGGGGTCGGCGCGGCAGCCGCCGCGGCCGGGCACACGATGCCCTGGCCGGTCCTTCTGGTCGGTTCGCTGCTCTGCGCCGGCGCGGCACTCGCCCCGGACCTGGATCACAAGGCGGCGACCATCTCGCGCGCCTTCGGCCCGATCTCGCGCGGTCTGTGCGAGATCGTGGACAAGCTCTCCCACTCCGTCTACAAGGCGACCCGCAAGCCGGGCGACGCGCGCCGCTCCGGCGGGCACCGCACCCTGACGCACACCTGGGTGTGGGCCGTGCTGATCGGCGCGGGCACCTCGGTGCTGGCGATCACGGGCGGTCGCTGGGCGGTCCTGGCGATCCTCTTCGTGCACATGGTGCTGGCGATCGAGGGCCTGCTGTGGCGGGCGGCCCGGGGATCGAGCAGCGATGTACTGGTGTGGCTGCTGGCGGCGACCAGCGCGTGGATCCTCGCCGGAGTGCTGGACAAGCCGGGGAACGGGGCGGACTGGCTGTTCACGACTCCGGGCCAGGAGTATCTGTGGCTGGGTCTGCCGATCGTGCTCGGCGCCCTGGTGCACGACATCGGGGACGCCCTGACCGTGTCGGGATGCCCGATCCTGTGGCCGATCCCGGTGGGCCGCAAGCGCTGGTACCCGATCGGACCGCCGAAGGGCTTGCGGTTCCGCGCGGGCAGCTGGGTGGAGCTCAAGGTGCTGATGCCGCTGTTCATGCTGCTCGGCGGAGTGGGCTGCGCGGCCGCGCTCAACGTCATCTGACCGCTCGGCGGCCTCCCGGGGGCGGGCGCCCGCGTCGGTCAGGCGCTCCCGCCGGGCTCGCCCTCGCCGTAACGGCGCTCGAACCGGGCGATGCGGCCCTCCGTGTCCACGGTGCGCGCCTTGCCCGTGTAGAAGGGGTGGCTCTCGGAGGAGATCTCCACGTCCACGACCGGGTAGGTCTCGCCGTCGTCCCACTCGATGGTCCGGTCGCTGGTCGCGGTGGACCGGGTGAGGAAGGCGTAACCGGCGGCGCGGTCGCGGAAGACGACGGGCCGGTAGTCGGGGTGCTCGTCCTTCGGCATCAGGGCTCCTGGTGCGGTGGGGGAAGGTGCTCGGGAGCGCGGTCAGCCGGACAGCGCCTCCTCGTCGACGATGTGCATGGCCGCCTCCTCGGCGGAGGCCGCCGCACCGTCGATGCCGACGTCCGTGGCGACGAGCGCGCTCTCCTCGTCCTCGTGGGCACCCTCGTCGGGGGCCACGAGCCGGCCCGAGCGGACCGCGCCGACCTCGTTGTCCAGCGGTTCGCCGTCCGCGTCACGGTCACCGATGCCGTCCCCGTCGGCCTCGGCCACCTCCGGTATCTCCTCGGCGAGGCGCTGGTCCAGGGTCTCGCCCTGACTGCGCTCGGCCGCCGTCACGCCGGTGTGCTCCACCGCCCAGGGCCGCTCCGGAGGGGACCAGCCGCGGTCGAGGGGGTCGCCGACACCGTCGTCGACCAGGGTGTCCTCCGCGTCGAGCAGGCCCGCGTCGTCCTGGACCTCGGACCCGTCGGGCTGGTAGACGTCGTCTCCCCATCCGTCGGCGCTGTTCACGGGTACCTCCAGGGGCTGGGGACGGTGCCGTTCCCACCTCGGGCCGCGAGGTGTCGCAGCCGCGCGGGGCGCGGACCCGAGCCGTCTCGGCGTCACCTGGCCTACGGGTGCTCCCGCGACCGGTGCCGCTTTCCAGACTTCCACCCTTGGTCGGGCCCGCGCAACGCCACGGCCCCGGGCCGCTCCCGGCCCGGGATCCGTCACCCGTGCCAGGAGCGCCAGAGCGCCGCGTACGCCCCGTCGGCCGCGACCAGTTCGTCATGACTGCCCAGCTCGCTGATGCGGCCGTTCTCGACGACGGCGATGAGGTCGGCGTCATGGGCCGTGTGGAGGCGGTGGGCGATCGCGATGACCGTACGGCCGTCCAGGACGCGGGCCAGGGACCGCTCCAGGTGCCGGGCCGCCCGGGGGTCGAGCAGCGAGGTCGCCTCGTCCAGGACGAGGGTGTGCGGATCTGCCAGCACGAGCCGGGCGAGCGCGATCTGCTGGGCCTGCGCGGGAGTGAGGACGAAGCCGCCCGAGCCGACCTCGGTGTCCAGCCCCTCGTCGAGGGCGCGGACCCAGCCGTCTGCGTCGACCGCGCCGAGGGCCGCCCACAGCTCGGCGTCGACGGCGCTCTCGGACCCCTTCCGCGCGGCCGTACGGTCCGCGTCGTCCACGACCCTCTTCCCGGCAGCCGCACCGGCCATGTCGTTCGCACCGTCAGCGGGCACCCGCTGCCGCGGCACCGCCAGCAGCAGGTTGTCGCGCAGAGAGCCCACGAAGACGTGGTGTTCCTGGTTGACCAGGGCGACGTGGGAACGGACGCGTTCCGCGGGCATGCGGGAGAGCTCGGCGCCGCCCAGGGTGACATGGCCCGTCCGGGGCGCGTAGATCCCGGCGAGCAGCCTGCCCAGCGTGGACTTGCCCGCGCCGGAGGGGCCGACGAGGGCCAGCCTGGTGCCCGGCGCGACGGCCAGGGACACCTTGCGCAGGACGTCGACGCCTTCCAGGTAGCCGAAGTGCACCCGGTCCGCGTCGACGTGCCGGCCCTCGGGGGCGACCGAGGCGTCACCGGCCTCCGGCTCGATGTCCCGGACACCGACGAGGCGGGCCAGCGACACCTGGGCCACCTGGAGCTCGTCGTACCAGCGCAGGATGAGCCCGACGGGGTCGACCAGCATCTGGGCGATGAGCGCGCCGGTGGTCAGCTGGCCTATGTCGATCCAGCCCTCCAGGACGAACACCCCGCCGAACATCAGCACCGAGCCCAGCACGGTCACATGGGTGATGTCGACGACCGGGAAGAGCACCGACCGCAGCCACAGCGTGTACCGCTCCCAGGCCGTCCACTCCCTTACCCGCTGGTCGGACAGAGCGACCCGCCGCGTGCCCAGGCGGTGGGCCTCGACGGTGTGCCCGGCGTCCACGGTCTCGGCGAGCGCGGCGGCCACGGCGGCGTACCCGGCGGACTCCGACCGGTAGGCGGCGGGCGCCCGCTTGAAGTACCAGCGGCAGCCGATCACCAGCAGCGGCACGGCGACCAGCACGGCGGCCGCGAGCGGCGGGGCCGTGACCACCAGGCCGCCCAGCAGCAGCGCCGCCCACACCACGCCGATGGCCAGCTGAGGGACGGCCTCGCGCATGGCGTTGGCGAGCCGGTCGATGTCGGTGGTGATCCGGGACAGCAGATCACCCGTCCCGGCGCGCTCCAGGACACCGGGCGGCAGCCCGACCGAGCGCACCAGGAAGTCCTCGCGCAGGTCGGCCAGCATCCGCTCGCCGAGCATCGCCCCGCGCAGCCGCACCTCGCGCACGAACACCGCCTGGACGAGCAGCGCGACGACGAACAGCGTGACGGTCGGCCCGAGACGGAGTTCGCGGGTGCCGTCGGAGACACGCTCGACGAGATCGCCCAGCAGGTAGGGCCCGACCATCGAGGCGACCACGGCGAGGGTGTTGACGCCGACGAGCAGCAGGAAGGCGCGGCGGTGCCGCTCGAACAGTTCGCGCACGTACGCGCGCACGGTCGCGGGGGCGCCGACGGGCAGGGTGTTCGCCGTCGTCGGGGCCGCCGGGTCGTATGCCGGTGGCGCCACGCCGATCATGCTGTCTCCTCGATCTCTTCCAGGGCGTGCCGCAGCACGGCCCGCCCGTCCCGGACAGCGCCCGGGAGCAGTTCGTCGTCGGTCTCGCGGGTGACCACCGCGCGGTACCGGGGTTCCTTGTGCAGGAGCTCGCGGTGCAGGCCCACCGCCGCGACCTCGCCCTCGTGGACGAGGACGACCCGGTCCAGCAGCAGGGGCGAGGAGGTGAACACGACCGTCGTGCGTCCGGTGCGCAGTTCCCGCATCCCCTGGGCGATCCGGGCCTCGGTGTGGGAGTCGACGGCGGACGTCGGCTCGTCCAGGACGAGCACCTCGGGGTCGGTGGTCAGGGACCGGGCCAGGGCGAGGCGTTGGCGCTGGCCACCGGAGAGCGAGCGCCCCCGTTCGGTGATCCGCGCGTCCATCGCGTCCTCGACGTCGAGCGACCCCTGCACGAGAGCCGC
The DNA here is from genome assembly GCF_040612135.1 of Streptomyces sp. NPDC006458. Lineage (NCBI taxonomy): Bacteria > Bacillati > Actinomycetota > Actinomycetes > Kitasatosporales > Streptomycetaceae > Streptomyces > Streptomyces sp. NPDC006458. The sequence continues at coordinate 223,252 of NZ_JBEXPR010000012.1, forward strand.
CAGCACGTCCTCGCACTGCGCCGCGGCCAGCGCCTCGCGGGCGTCCACGGCACCGGAGGCGGGCACCTCGAACAGTTCCCGCAGTGTGCCCGAGAGCAGCACCGGGTCCTTGTCCTGGACCAGGACGGCCGTGCGTGCGGTGTCCAGCGGCAGTTCGTCCAGCGGTACGCCGCCCAGCAGCACCGAGGTGTCCGGTTCGCCGGGGTGTCCGCCGAGCCGCTCCGCGAGCCGGCCGGCCGCGTCGGGGTCGCCGCACACGACGGCGGTGAGCCGGCCGGCCGGGGCCAGCAGCCCGGTCGCCGGGTCGTACAGATCACCGGTCGGCGGCTCGCCCGCGAGAGAGCCGCCGCCGTCCGTGGCGCGCTCCAGCGACAAGACGCGGGCTGCGCGGCGCGCGGCGGGCTTGGAGAAGGAGTACGCCATCGCGATCTCCTCGAAGTGCCGCAGCGGATAGGTGAGGATCATGACGGAGCTGTAGACGGTGACCAGTTCACCCACGGTGATGCGGCCCTCGTGGGCCAGACGCACGCCGTAGGCGACGACCGCGATCAGCAGCAGTCCGGGCAGCAGCATCTGGATCGCCGAGATCAGCGCCCACATGCGGGCACTGCGGACGGCGGCGTGGCGCACCTCCTGGGAGGCGCGGCGGTAGCGGTCGAGGAACAGCTCCTCGCCGCCGATGCCACGCAGCACGCGCAGTCCGGCCACCGTGTCGGAGGCGAGTTCGGTGGCGCGCCCCGCCTTCTCGCGCTGGTGGTCGGCCCGCCGGGCCGCCCGCGGCAGCAGCGGCAGCACCGCGAGCGCCAGCACGGGCAGGCCCACGGCGACGACCGCGCCGAGCGCGGGCTGATAGACGACCAGTCCGACGACGACGACCACGACGGTGAGCGCGGCGGCGGTGAACCGGGACATCGCCTCGACGAACCAGCCGATCTTCTCCACATCGCCGGTGGAGACGGCCACGACCTCACCCGCGGCCACCCGCCGTGTCAGCGCGGAGCCGAGCTGGGCGGCCTTGCGGGCCAGGAGTTGCTGGACGCGGGCGGCGGCGGTGATCCAGTTGGTGACGGCGGCCCGGTGCAGACCGGTGGAGCCGATCGCGTTGCCCGCGCAGGCCAGCGCGAGCAGTCCGCCGGCGAGCGCGAGCCGGGTGCCGGAGCGCGCGACGACGGCCTCCACGGCCAGACCGACACAGAAGGGCAGCACGGAGACGGACAGGAAGTGCAGCAGGCCCCAGGCCAGCGACTTCAGCTGTCCGCCCAACTGGTTCCGGCCGAGCCACCACAGGAATCGAGGCCCCGAGCGTGCGTCCGGTACGCCCGGGTCGGGATACGGAAGGTCTTGGATCTGCATGTGTCCCAGTGGCTCGTGTCAGGAGGGAGGGGGATGACGGTGTGGGGTGCCGAACACCGTCGGCGGCAACAAACCGTGAAAGGGTCGCGTCATTCCGTGGTCGCGGGCAACCGGTTTTCCGAGCGCGTCGGAGAGTCTCGATCCGTCCGGATGCCCCATTGCGGGGGCGCTCATCTGCCCGTAGAACACCGGGCATGAGAAGTCGGATCATCATGTCCATGCTCGCAGGGGTGATCCTCCTGGTGAGCGCTTTCCCCGGGGTGAGCCCGGCTCGGGCCGCTGACGTCCCCGCCGAGTTCGGCACCGACTGGCACGACCCGGTCACCGCCGCCCCGCCCGTCACCGCGCCCGCCGGGAAGACCTGTCGGGTCACGCTCGCCGAGGCGCGCTTCCGCGACTTCACGCCGTACACGGGCACGTACACCCCGCCCGCGGACTGCGGCGACCGCTGGAGCAAGGTCGTCCTGCGTCTGGACGGCAAGGTGAAGGGGCGCCAGTACGACCGCCTCGGCCACGTCCATGTCGGCGGGGTCGAAGTCCTGCGCACCTCCACCCCGCAGCCGTCCCCCGACGGCATCGAGTGGTCGGTGGAGAAGGACGTCACCCGCTACAGCGACACCTTCCGCGCCGCCCAGGACGTGGAGATGCTGATCGGGAACGTCGTCGACGGCACCTACACCGGTGTCATCGACGTCAAGGTCACGCTCACCTTCCACGCGGCGGGCCCTGCCCCGCACCCCGTCCCGGACCAGGTCCTCACCCTGACCGAAGGCGTGGACGGCACCACCCTCACCACCCCTCGCAACACCGAACGCGTCGTCGCCGAGGTGTACGCCACGGGCTCCGGCGGCGGCTGCGAGGAGTACTGGTATCTGACCGCCCCCGCCTCCGCCCCGTACTCCTGCCAGGCCGACCGCGGCCCCTACCGCGAGGTGCAGATCCGGGTGGACGGTCAACTGGCCGGAATAGCAGCCCCGTTCCCGACCGTGTGGACGGGCGGCTGGTCCAACCCCTTCCTCTGGTACGTCGTTCCGGGGCCGCGCGCCTTCGACATCAGACCGATCGAGTACGACCTGACGCCGTTCGCGGGCCTCCTCAACGACGGCCGTCCGCACCGCGTCGAGGTGTCCGTCGCCGGTGTCCCGCAGGGGCGGAGCGGCTGGAGCACTCCGGTGAACGTCCTCGTCTGGCAGGACGCCGGACGCGGCCACGTCCCCGGCGCGCTCACGTCCGTCAGGGCCGGCGTCCTGGCGAACGACTCGTCCTACACACCCGGCCCGGAGCACCGGGTCGACACCGAGGGCGGCCACACGCTGACCGTCGCCGGATACCTGGACACCTCGCACGGCAGGGTCACGACCACGGTCTCGCGCACCGTGGCCCACACCTCCGTGCACCGCTGGACCGACGGCGAGACGGTCGACGGGCTGGACGCGGTCTGGTCCGACGGCGAGACGCTGACGGTGGACGGTCGCGGCCCGGCCCGGACGACCCGCACCCACCGGACGTACACGATGCAGGGCACCACCACGGTCGGCACCGCGGACCGGCTGCGGACCGTGCTGAGCCTCGGCGACCGCGCCACGGTCGTGGAGACGCGCGGCGGCGTCCGCACGGCCTGGTCACGGCTCGACGACAGCTACCGGGGCGACGCCACGTACACGATCAACGTGCCGCGCGACCAGCGGCACGCGGTCGGCACCACGAGCGAGCGGTACCGCCTGTACGGCTCGGCGGGCTGTTACGACCGCACGCTGACGACGGTTCAGGGTGTGCTCACCGAGGACCGCCTGCGCTGCTGAGTCCTGAGGGCTGGGGGTGAACGGCAGGGGCGCGTTCCTCCGCGTCCCTGCCCGGTTCCGCACCCGGGCACGGGCTTGGAAGGGTTTCAGCACCGCCCGGCGCCGGCACCCTCCACATCCCCGTCGATCAGCGTGTCCAGCAGCCCCCGCAGCACGGCGCGCTGTTGCCCGGTGAGCGGCGCGAGGATCTCCTCCGCGGCGGCCCGGCGCGCCTCTCGCAGCTCGCGCAGCGCCTTGCGCCCGTCGTCGGTGACCTCGATACGGATCACCCGCCGGTTGGACGGGTCGGGCACCCGCCGGACCCTGCCGCTCGCCTCCAGCCCGTCGACCAGCGTCGTCACCGCGCGGGGCACCACCTCCAGCCGCTCGGCGAGATCGGCCATCCGGGGCGGGGAGCCGAAATGCGCCAGAGTGCGCAGCAGACGGGACTGGGCCGGGGTGATGCCCAGGTCACGGCGTTCCAGATGACGCTTCTGGATGCGGTGCACCCGGCGGGTGAGCCGCAGGAGTTGCTCGGCGAGCAGGCCCTCGGGATCGGGGGTGGTCATGCGGGAACAATATCAGGACGCCGTTCATTGTGAGTATAGGTAACAATGAGCTACGATCCATCAGCCGCAGTCGGCGCACCTCGCGCGAGCGGCGCGGACGCCGCACAGGGGCACGAACCGCGCCCACCTCCGCCGCACATGGACGCGACCGCGCCCCGGCGCACCGAACATGTCGAAGACCGCCGACATCCATCCCTCTCGTAGGAGCCCATGCACCCCGATCACGAACCCGACTGGAGCCCACCCGCCGACGCCGAGGAGCAGCCCCGGCAGGTGCGGCGCATTCTGGCCCTCTTCCGTCCCTACCGCGGCCGCCTGGCCGTCGTCGGCCTGCTGGTCGGCGCCTCCTCGCTGGTCTCGGTCGCCACGCCCTTCCTGCTGAAGGCGATCCTGGACACGGCGATCCCCGAGCAGCGCACCGGCCTGCTCACCCTGCTCGCGCTCGGAATGATCCTCAGCGCGGTGCTGACCAGTGTCTTCGGCGTCCTGCAGACCCTGATCTCCACCACCGTCGGCCAGCGCGTCATGCACGACCTGCGCACCGCCGTCTACGGCCGCCTCCAGCGCATGTCGCTCGCCTTCTTCACGCGCACGCGCACCGGCGAGGTGCAGTCCCGCATCGCCAACGACATCGGCGGCATGCAGGCGACGGTCACCTCCACGGCCACCTCCCTCGTCTCCAACCTCACCGGCGTCGTCGCCACCGTCGTGGCCATGCTCGCCCTCGACTGGCGCCTGACGATCGTCTCGCTGCTCCTGCTGCCGGTGTTCGTCTGGATCAGCCGCCGCGTCGGCAACGAACGCAAGAAGATCACCACCCAGCGCCAGAAGCAGATGGCCGCGATGGCCGCCACGGTCACCGAGTCGCTCTCGGTCAGCGGCATCCTGCTGGGCCGGACCATGGGCCGGGCCGAGTCGCTGACCCGGTCCTTCGCCGACGAGTCCGAGCGCCTGGTCGAGCTGGAAGTCCGCTCGAACATGGCCGGCCGCTGGCGGATGGCCGTGATCACGATCGTCATGGCCGCGATGCCCGCCGTCATCTACTGGACCGCCGGCGCCGCCCTCCATCTGGGCGGCCCCGACGTCTCGCTCGGCACGATCGTCGCCTTCGTCTCGCTCCAGCAGGGCCTGTTCCGGCCGACCGTGAGCCTGCTCGGCACGGGTGTGCAGATCCAGACCTCGCTCGCCCTGTTCCAGCGCATCTTCGAGTACCTCGACCTGCCGATCGACATCACCGAGCGCGAGCGCCCCGTGCACCTCGACCAGGTCAAGGGCGAGGTCCGCTTCGAGGACGTGGAGTTCCGGTACGACGCCAAGGGCGGCCCCCTGCTCGACGGTGTCGACGTGACCGTCCCGGCGGGGGGCAGCCTCGCGCTGGTCGGCCCGACCGGCGCGGGCAAGTCCACGCTCGGGTATCTCGTGCCGCGGCTGTACGACGTGACGGGCGGCCGGGTCACCCTCGACGGGTTCGACGTGCGCGACCTCGACTTCGACACGCTCGCGCGGGCCGTCGGGGTCGTCTCGCAGGAGACGTACCTCTTCCACGCCTCCGTCGCCGACAACCTCCGCTTCGCCAAGCCGGACGCCACCGACGAGGAACTGCGCGCGGCGGCGAAGGCGGCGCAGATCCACGAGCACATCGCGTCCCTGCCCGACGGGTACGACACGGTCGTCGGCGAGCGCGGACACCGCTTCTCCGGTGGGGAGAAGCAGCGGCTGGCCATCGCCCGCACGATCCTGCGCGACCCGCCCGTGCTCATCCTCGACGAGGCGACGAGCGCCCTGGACACCCGCACCGAGCACGCGGTCCAGGAGGCCATCGACGCACTGTCGGCGAACCGCACCACCATCACCATCGCGCACCGGCTGTCCACCATTCGGGGTGCCGACCAGATCGTGGTCCTGGACGCCGGCAGGGCGGTCGAACGGGGTACGCACGAGGAGCTGTTGGGGCTCGGCGGACGGTATGCGGCCCTCGTCCGAAGGGACGCACGACTGGAACCGACAAGATGACGATATGCCGAGTTTGTGACGTTATGCGGGTTACCGTGCCCGCATGCAGACGAACACTCCGCCACGGAGCGCGATCCGACTGACGCGCCGGGGCCGCCTCATCCTCATCGCCACCGGGGCCGCCGTGGCCGGCACCGCCGTGGCGGTGCCGCTGCTGACCCTGGGCGGCCAGGAGAAGGCCGAGCCCGCCTCGCTGGTGATCCCCGAGGGCTGGCGCGCCGGGCAGATCTACGAGGCCGTCGACAAGGCCCTGTCCCTGCCCCCGGGCACCGCCAAGAAGTCCCTGCCCAAGGCCGGGCTCAAACTGCCCGCGGACGCCGAGGGCAACCCGGAGGGCTACCTCTTCCCGGCGACCTATCCGCTCAAGGAGAAGGCCACGCCCGAGTCGCTGCTGTCGTACATGGTCGACACGGCGAACAAGAAGTTCAACGGCGCCCCCATCGCCGCCGGCGCCCAGCGCAACGCGATGAACGTCTACCAGGCCGTCACCATCGCCAGCCTCGTCCAGGCCGAGGCGGACAGCAAGGCCGACATGGGCAAGGTGGCCCGGGTGATCTTCAACCGCCTGGAGCGCGGTATGCCGCTCCAGATGGACTCGACGATCAACTACGCGCTCGGCCGAGCCACCCTCACCACCACCCAGGCCGACACCCGCCTGGACAGCCCCTACAACTCCTACCAGCGCATGGGCCTGCCACCCACGCCGATCGACAACCCCGGCGAGGACGCGATGCGCGCCGCGATCGGCCCGACGCCGGGCGACTGGCTCTACTTCGTCACGGTCAAGCCGGGCGACACCCGCTTCACGGCCGACTACGCCGAACACCAGCGCAATGTGGCCGAGTTCAACGCCCAGCAGAAGAAGGACGCGCGGCCGAAGCGCTGACCGGGCACGGCACCCGGCGCGGCCTCCTCGCCCCGCGGGGCGTCAAGTGACGACCGGTTCCCCGGCCAGCAGTCGCCTGATGTCCCGCGCGGCCGCGCGGCCGGCCCGGTTGGCGCCGATCGTGCTGGCCGACGGTCCGTACCCGACGAGGTGGATCCGCGGGTCGGCGACCGCGCGCGTGCCGTCCACCCGGATGCCGCCGCCCGGCTCGCGCAGCCTCAGCGGGGCCAGGTGGTCGATCGCGGCGCGGAACCCGGTCGCCCACAGGATGACGTCGGCCGCCATCTCACGGCCGTCGTCCCAGGCCACACCCTGCGGTGTGATCCGGTCGAACACCGGCTGGCGGTCCAGGACCCCGTCCCGCAGCCCCTGCCGGATCGCGTCGTTGAGCGGCAGTCCCGTCACCGACACCACGCTCTGCGGCGGCAGCCCCTGCCGCACGCGCTCCTCGACCAGCGACACCGCCGCGCGGCCCACGTTCTCGTCGAAGGGGCCCTCGCGGAAGACCGGTGACCGCCGGGTGACCCAGGTCGTGGCCGCCGCGTACGGGGCGATCTCCAGCAGATGCTGCGTCCCCGAGGCGCCCCCGCCCACCACCACGACGCGCCGACCGGCGAACTCCTCGGGACCCGGGTACTGCGCGGTGTGCAACTGCCGCCCCCGGAAGGTCTCCTGACCCGGATAGCGCGGCCAGAAAGGGCGGTCCCACGTGCCGGTCGCGTTGATCAGCGCCCGCGTCGCCCACCTGCCGTCCGACGTCTCGACGAGCAGCCGCCCGTCCTCGCCCTCCCGGACCGCGTGCACGTCGACCGGCCGCCGTACGCGCAGGTCGAAGGTCCGCTCGTACGCCGTGAAGTACTCGGAGATCACCTCCGAGGAGGCCCGCTCCGGGGCGGCGCCGGTCAGTTCCATCCCGGGCAGGGCGTGCATCCCGTGCACCTTGCCGTACGTGAGCGAGGGCCAGCGGAACTGCCAGGCGCCGCCCGGACCAGGGGAGTGGTCCAGCACCACGAAGTCGCGCTCCGGCTCGAAACCGGTGCGGCGCAGGTGATAGGCGCTGGACAGACCCGCCTGACCAGCGCCTATGACGACGACCTCGACCTCACGTGTGTAGTTCACGCTTCTACCAACCGCGCCGAGGCCACCCGTCTTCCCGGCCGACCCGCCGAGGCCACCCGTCTTCCCGGCCGACCCGCCGAGGCCACCCGTCTTCCCGGCCGACCGCGCCCAGGTCACCCCTCTTCCCGGCCGACCTGCCGAGGCCACCCCGCTTCCCCGCCGCCCCTCCGGCACGCCGTCCCGCCGACCAGGGCGTCAGCGTCCGCCCGCCACCTCCAACGGCACCCGCCGGCCCCGCACGGGCTCCACCAGCCCCCGCGCCGCGAGTTCGGGAATCACCCCCTCCCCGAACCAGTACGCCTCCTCCAGATGCGGATAGCCGGAGAGAACGAAGTGCTCCACGCCCAGCGCGTGGTACTCCTCGATCAGATCGGCCACCTCGCCATGACTGCCGACGAGGGCCGTCCCGGCGCCCCCGCGGACGAGACCCACCCCCGCCCACAGGTTCGGATGGATCTCCAGGTCGTCGCGGGAGCCGCCGTGCAGGGCCAGCATCCGCTGCTGCCCGACCGACTCGCTGCGCCCGAGCGCCGACTGCGCGGCCGCGATCGTGTCCGCGTCGAGGTCGTCCAGAAGCCGGTGCGCGACCGCCCAGGCGTCACGCGCGGAGTCGCGCGAGATGGTGTGCAGCCGCACCCCGAACCGCACCTCACGGCCCTCCCGCTCGGCCAGCGAACGGATCCAGTCGATCTTCTCCTTGACCTGGGCCGGAGGCTCGCCCCAGGTCAGATACACATCCGCGTGCCGCGCCGCGACCGGCCCGGCCGCGGGCGAGGACCCGCCGAAGAACAGCGGCGGCACGGGAGCGGGAGGCAGCGCGGTCAGCCCGCCCTCGACGCGGTAGTGGCAGCCGTCGAAGTCGTACGGCTGCCCGGTCCACACCCCGCGGACCACCGACAGGAACTCGTCGGTGCGGGCGTACCGCTGGTCGTGGTCGAGATGGTCGCCGAAGCGCCGCTGCTCGGCGGAGTCGCCCCCGGTCACCACGTTGAGCAGCAGCCGCCCGCCGGTGAGCCGCTGATAGGTCGCGGCCATCTGCGCCGCGAGCGTCGGCGAGATCACGCCCGGCCGGAACGCGACCAGGAACTTCAGCCGCTCGGTGTACTGGGCGAGCGCCACCGTGGTCAGCCACGCGTCCTCGCACCAGGTGCCGGTGGGGGTGAGCACCGCCTCGAAACCCAACTGCTCGGCGGCCTTGGCGATCTGGGCGAGATAGCCGAGGTCCGGGGCGCGCACCCCGGCGGCGGTGGCCGTGCCGCGGGTGCCGCCGACGCCCGTGGGGCCGGGCCCGTAGGCGTGCCGGTCGACGAGGGTGCGGCCGTCGCCGCCGGTCGGCAGGAACCAGTGCAGACGGACCGTCATCGGGACTCCTTCGAGGGGCGCGGGGCGGTGGTGGAAGGGGGCAGGTCGCCGTTGAAGCGGTCGTCGACGAAGTCGGCGAAGTCGATCCGGAACAGGCCCGAGAGCAGGGCGAGTCCGGTGCCCACGAGCGTGCCCAGCAGCAGTCCGGCCGCGACCCGCCGCAGCGAGGTGCCCATCGCCGAGGGCAGTGAGCCGTCGGCGATCAGCTCCCGGCCGACCTCGGCGATCCGGCCCGGCGAGGCCAGCCCGTCGTACGGCAGGGCGCCGGTGGAGCTCAGGAGCTGCCACAGCGCGAGCAGCAGTACCGGACCTGTGGTGCGGCGCAGCCAGCGCGGGACGCGGGTGCGACGGGCGGAGGCGGGGACGATCGGTTCGAGGGCGGAGTGGGTGCCGCCGGACGGGAGTTCCCCTGATTTAGGGGATATCTCCGGCCATGGTGGGGCATGACTGATGCTCACGCGTGCTCCATGAAGAGGGGAAGGGCGCGCCCCGGCGCAGCCCTCGGCAGCGGTCAGGTCAGCGGGGACCGGGCGTGCGGGCGGGCCACGAGGCGCACAGAGAAGAGGGGGAGCCCTGAGAAGGCGTCAGCGGCCGCGGCGACACGCGGCGGAGGCCACCCGCAGCAGGTCGATGTGACCGCGCGAAGTGAGCAGGGCTGAACGCAACATGTCGCAGAACGTAGCCAGATGACGTGCTCACGGTCAACGCCGTCTCGGGGAATGGAATCGCCGTTTCAAATATCGGTCGGCCGGTCCGGCACGACGGCCCGCGCATGGGCCAGGATGGAGGGCATGCCAGATGCGTTCACCACCCATGTGCTGCACGTCGCCTCCGGATCCGTCGAGCGGATCGTCGACCTCACCGACGACTGCCAGGCATTTCTCGCACAGGTCTCCGGCGACCGCGACGGCCTGCTCAACATCTTCGTCCCGCACGCCACCGCCGGCATCGCCGTCATCGAGACGGGGGCGGGCAGCGACGACGACCTGCTCGCCGCACTGCACTCGCTGCTGCCCGCCGACGACCGCTGGCAGCACCGCCACGGCAGCCCCGGCCACGGCCGTGACCATGTGCTGCCCGCGATCGTGCCCCCGCACGCCACGCTGCCGGTCGTCGGCGGCCGTCTGGAGCTGGGCACCTGGCAGTCGGTGTGCCTGGTGGACACCAACAAGGACAGCCCCGAACGCAAGGTGCGGCTGAGCTTCCTGGCGGGGTCCTGACCCGAGAGGTCCGAGTACCGCGCGGGCCCGATGATCGAGTGGTGACCCCTGGGGCACGGGCGTACCGTCGAACGGTGGACCAGCGGTGGACGCACCGTCCACCTACCCCTCGTGACGAGGGCGTGACGCCTCATGAGCAGCCACCCGCAGCCCAGCCCCGCGACGAGCACCGCCACCCCGGAAAAGGGTGGCGGCGGCAACGCGATGGCCCTGCTGGTCATCGCGTCCTGCCAGCTGATGGTGGTGCTCGACATCACCATCGTGAACATCGCGCTGCCGGACATCCAGCGCGCCCTGGACTTCTCCACCACCAGCCTGTCCTGGGTGGTCAACGCCTACACCCTCACCTTCGGCGGACTGCTGCTGCTCGGCGGCCGGGCCGGCGACATCCTCGGGCGACGGCGGGTGTTCGTCTTCGGCGTGCTGCTCTTCGCGTTCGCCTCCCTGCTCGGCGGCTTCTCCCAGACCTCCGGCCAACTGCTCGCCGCACGCGCCCTGCAGGGCGTCGGCGGCGCCATCGCGTCCCCCACCTCCCTGGCGCTGATCAGCACCACCTTCCGCGAGGGCCCGGAACGCAACCGGGCGTTCGGCGTGTTCGCCGCGGTCTCGGCGGGCGGCGGCGCGATCGGGCTGCTGATGGGCGGAGTTCTCGTCGAGTGGCTGGACTGGCGGTGGGTGCTCTTCGTCAACGTGCCGATCGGCCTGCTGATCGCCTTCGCCACCCCTCGCTTCATCAAGGAGTCCGAGCGCCACCCCGGCCACTTCGACATCGCCGGCGCGCTCACCTCCACCGTGGGCATGGTGCTGCTCGTCTACGGCTTCATCAGAGCGGCGCAGGAAGGCTGGAGGGATCCGTGGACGCTGGCCTCGTTCGGCGCGGCCGTCGTCGTCCTCGCGGCGTTCATCGTGATCGAGCGCCGCTCCACGCAGCCGATCACGCCCCTGCACATGTTCGCCGACCGCAACCGCGCGGGCACGTACGGGATCATGCTGTGCCTGGCCGCGGCGATCTTCGGGATGTTCTTCTTCCTCACCCTGTTCGCGCAGAACGTGCTGGACTTCAGCCCGCTGGTGACCGGGTTCGCCTTCCTGCCGGTCAGCGCGGTCATCGCGGTCGGCGCGGCCCTGGCCTCGCGGTTCCTGCCCGTCTACGGCCCCAAGCCGTTCATGGTGGTCGGCGCGATCCTGGCGGCCGGGGGCCTGGCCTGGCTCACCCTGACCGACGTCCACTCCACCTACGCGGGCAGCATCCTCGGCCCGCTCCTGGTGTTCAGCCTCGGCATGGGCATGGAGTTCGTCTCGCTGACCCTGATGGCCCTGTCCAACGTCGAGACGCGTGAGACGGGCGCGGCGTCCGGCCTGCTCAACGCCACCCAGCAGGTCGGCGGCTCACTGGGCCTGTCCATCCTCGTCACCATGTTCGGGACGGCCAGCAACAACGAGGCCGACAAACAGGTCCCGCTCTTCCTCCAGCAGGCGACCCCGGCCGAGCGGCTGCGCTTCGAGCGGACCGGGCAGCTGCCGCCGCCCTACTCGGACGAGATCCTCGCCGCGGGTGTGTCCTCCGCGTTCCTCATGGCGGCGATCTTCGCCGTGGTGGCCGCGATCATCGCCGTGATCGTCATCCAGGTACGCCCGTCCGACCTGGAGCGGCTCCAGGGCGGCGGCATGGGCCCCGGCCCCGGGTGACGCGGTGACCGGGGCCGAGGGACGAACGCGTCAGGAGAACAGCAGCTTCCAGGTCAGCGGACCCGGGGAACCGTCGGCGTCGCCGCGCAGCTCCGGACGGGATTTCTGGAAGTCGCGCACGTTGAGCCGGTCGGCCTCGCCCCAGGACCGGCTCGGCCCGACCTTGTAGTGGTCGCCGAAGCCCCGTTTGACCAGCTGTTTGCCCAGCGTCAGCACATGGTCGTTCACGGCGCCCTCGCCGAAGAACTTACGGCCCGGGAACACCGGGATCTTCGACTTGCCCGGCTTCGGCTTGGGCTTCGGCTTGGGCTTCGGCTCCGCGTCCGCCGGCGGCTCGGCCGGCGGTTCCTCCAGATCCAGATCCGCCCGGGCGCGCCGCAGGATCTCGACGATGTCGATCGCGCCGGGGTCGCCGTGCTCGTTCTCGGGGACGTGCATATGGCCGCACACCCCCGAGAAGGCGCCCCACTTGGCGTTGCTCATGCGCTGGCCGTTCTTGCTGCCGGAGGAGGTGGGGTAGGCGGGCCACGCCTTCGGCCCGCTCAGCGGCACGCCGTGCTCCTCGTGCATCCACGACAGGAACCGCGCGACGCCCTCCAGCGCCCAGTCCGGGGCCTCCGGCCAGAACAGGTGCCGTCGGCCGGCGTCCTTCCACTTGCGGTGGGTCTTGGGGTCGCAGGTGCCGACCAGTTCGACCTGGCAGACGTTGAGCGTGTTCGTCTCGACGCCGCCCTTGAGATTCTGCAGGGCCCGGGAGGAGCCCTCGATGTCGAAGTGCTGGAACCACCGCAGCCGCTTCGCCTCGAAGTCGGGCACCGCGGTCAGGTTCGGGGCGGCCCCGCCGCCGCCGTAGTCGGGCAGGTTCGTTCCCTCGGTGGTGTGCAGGACGACGACGTTGACCTCCATCGGATCGCCGGGGAAGTCGTCCTGGTACCAGTTCGCGCGGCTGGAGCCGGGGTAGCGCTGGGGTCCGGTCTTCACACTCATGCGCAGCCTTTCGAGTCATGAGGTGCCCCGAGCGGCTCCGAGCGCGGCCCGGGGTGTCACTTGATGATGACTCAACTAACGGCAGTTGCACGTAAGGTGACCATATTCGGCATGTTTCGTCCGGCCGGTGTCAGAACCCGGTCGAGAGCGGTCAGAGGAAACGGCCGCTCGGTACCGGCCCGGACGACCTCAGGGCCGTGCGCTCGCCGCGCAGCCAGGTGCCGCGCACGGCCGTGACGAAGCCGGCGAACGCCTCGTCGAGGTCGGCCGGTGTCTCGCCGTCGCCCTCGTCGGGGAGGGGGTCGGCGCCCACGATCTCCTCGGCGATCCGTTCCTCCGGGCGCTCGTCGGCCGGCTCCCGCCCCGGCGTCCCGTCGTCGCCGACGGCCATCCGCTCACCCCAGGGCGCCACCGCCGACTGGTGCAGCAGGGCCACGCTGTCCGCCGTGACGGGCGGCGCGTCGGTCCAGCAGCTCGCATGCTCGTGCAGCACCTGTCCGGGGGCCCGCTCGTGCAGCTGCTGGAGCACCTCGGAGCCCTCGGGCGTGTCGAGCAGGCCGTTCAGGTCGTACGCGATCACGACCGTGTCCTCGCGATCCGGGGCGAAGGGCTCCGCCGGGAGGCCGAGCACACGGGCCGTGGCGAGGCCGAGAATCCGGCTGTCCCGGTCGGGCAGCAGGGACACCGACCGCGGCCGCAGCTCGGCGGCCGCCAGCAGCGTCCGCAGCCGCAGCAGACCTCGCAGGCACTGCTCCGGCGTGTCCTGGAGGAACGCGAACCGTCCGGTCATCCCCGCGCCGAAGCCGTACGGCGAGAGCGTGCCGAGGACCGTGCCGCCGATCACGTACTGCCAACCGCGCAGGTCGGACAGGTCCAGCGCGGTCGCGGTCGCGGCGGCGCGCTCCAGCATGCGGGTCTGCCGCTGGCGGGGCGGCTGCCACTGCGGGTCCTCCGGGTCGCCCAGCAGCGCGTGCTGGCGACGGGCGAGGCCGAGGTCACCGGCCATCAGGGCGTTGTAGACCAGCAGATAGCGGTCCGGCCAGGGCACGAACCGGTCCTCGTACCGGCCGAGCAGTTCGGCGGCGTCAGCGTGCCGGCCCTCGCGCTCGTACGCCGAGACCAGCTCGCGCATCACGCCGAGGGCGTCCGGGTTGGTGCGCAGCACCTCGCGCAGCGCGGGGACGGCCAGGTAGGACACGCCGCGCTCGACACAGGCGTAGCCGTAGGCGTACTGCGCCTTGGCCAGGTCCGGCCGCGCGGCCAGCTCCGTGGCCGCCTCGCGCAGGTCGTCGAAACCGGCCGCCTCCGCGGCGCGCGCGACCACGAGGCCCACCTCACCGAGCGGCAGGCTGTCGGTGTCCGACCGCAGCTGCCGCAGGGCACCGGTAGGTCACCCGAGTCCAGCAGCTCCCAGGCCTTGAGGATGTCGGGGGTCTTCGGGCGGCGATTCCTGCGCGAGAACATGCCGAAGATCATCACGGACGGAGCACACGTCCTCAAACGGATTTCCGGACCGTGGTGGACGACCTGTCGACGGAAGGCCAGGCCCGCGAGGCTCGCGTCACCGAGGGCGGTCCGGGCCCTCGGATCGCGGCGGCTGTCGTCGCGGAGTCGTCCCGTGGCCCTCGAACGGACTGGTTACCGCCGGGTGGTTTGTCGTGGTGCCTTAGTCCCGGATGAGCGGTGCAGTGTCTGGCCGGTAGTGGCCGCGGGTGTCAGGAATCCTGTCGCTCGGCCCGCTCCGCGTTCCGCTTCTTGATCCGCACGGTCTCCTTGCGCACCTCGGCCTGCGTGGCGCGCTCCTTCTCCAGCCACTCGGGCAGCTCGGACTTGACCGCCTCGATCTGCTCGGTGGTCAGTGCCTCGCTGACACCGCCACGGGCCAGGCCCGCGATGGACACGCCGAGCTTCGCCGCGACCACGGGGCGCGGGTGCGGGCCGTTCTGCCGCAGCTCGCTCAGCCAGGCGGGCGGGTTCGCCTGCAGCTCGCTCAGCTCGGCGCGCGAGACGACCCCTTCCTGGAACTCGGCGGGGGTGGCGGGCAGATACACGCCCAGCTTCTTCGCCGCGGTGGCGGGCTTCATCGTCTGGGCGGTCTGGTGCGACTTCATGCTGTCCAGACTAAACGCCGGGTGACAGGCCGCCGACCACAGCCGGTAACCTGGCGGGGTGACAGGCTCGGCAGCACCCTCCTCGTTCCGGCTCGCGTTCGTACCCGGGGCGACCCCCGGCAAGTGGGTGCGCATCTGGGAAGACCGCCTGCCCGACGTCCCGCTCACCCTCGTCCCCGTGGAAGCCGCGCAGGTCTCGGCCGTGCTGCGTTCCGGCGAGGCGGACGCGGGCATCGTACGGCTGCCCGTGGACCGTACGGCCTTCAGCGCGATCCCCCTCTACACCGAGGCGACGGTCGTCGTCGTGCCCAAGGACCACCTGCTGACGGCGGCCGACGAGGTGACCGTCGGCGACCTCGCCGACGACGTGGTCTTCCACCCTCTCGACGACGTCCTCGGCTGGGAGCGGGTACCGGGCAAGCCGGCCGTCGAGCGCCCCGCGACCACCGCCGACGCGATCGAACTGGTCGCCGCGGGCGTCGGTGTCCTGGTCGTCCCGCAGTCCCTGGCCCGACTGCACCACCGCAAGGACCTCACCTACCGCACGGTCACCGACGCCCCCCAGTCCGGCGTGGCGCTGTCCTGGCCGGAGGACTCGCACACCGACCTCGTCGAGGACTTCATCGGCATCGTCCGCGGCCGCACGGTGAACAGCACCCGCGGCCGCCCGCGCCCGTCCGAGGCGCCGGAGCGCCCCCAGGCGACCACGGCCCCCCGCAAGCCCACCCCCGCCAGGAGCACCCGGGCGGGCGGCCCGAAGGGGACCGGAAAGGGTGGTACGGCCAAGGGTGGCGCCGCCAAAGGCTCCGGAAAGAGCGGTGGCAAGGGCGGCGGCGGCCGCGGAAAGCCGCGCCGCCGCTCGTAGGCGTGACGTGGGCGTGGCCCCGTCAGACAGGTCTTGATCAGGGCCTGTCGGACAAATCACCGAGTGCCGTGCGACGCCGGGCACGCACCCCCCTCCGCATGGGCAGGCCCTGGGGGGTCAACGTGCCGCGGATCGGCCGATCGACTCCACCAGCGGCAGCAGCCGGTGTGGGACCTCAGGCCGCTTGACACACAGAGGCGCTATGAAGTCACGGAAGCCCGACCGGCCACGCGCCGCACGGCATCGCCCGCAGGCCGACGATTCCCCAAGAGGACAACCGAACGGTCAGTCAGGCGGAGAGTCGGACTCCCGGGCGATGCATGGCTGATCCTCACTGCCAGGCGTTCTGCTCGGCGTTCACGGCGACCGCGGTGAGTACCAGGCCTTTTCGGAGGAGCCAGCGGCCCGTGAAGGTGGTGAGGGGGTGGCCGTCCACCGTGGGGCCCGGGCGCAGGAGGCGGGCTTCGAAGGTGCCCGTTCGGGGATCGGTGGGGGAGAGTGACAGTTCGGCCTCCTCAAAGGCGAGTTGCTCTCCCGTGAGGGGGTACCAGGCCTTGAAGACGCTCTCCTTCGCGCTGAACAGCACCCGGTCCCAGGAGTGTGCGGGGTGGCGCCGGGAGAGGGCCGTCAGTGCGCGGCGCTCCGCGGGCAGAGCGATGGTCTCCAGGATGCCGTCCGGGAGTGGCCGGTGTGGTTCCGCGTCCACGCCCAGAGAGCGGAGGCGTGGGGAGTCCAGGGCAAGGGCCGCCGCACGGTAGCCGGTGCAGTGGGTGAGGCTGCCGATCACCCCGGCCGGCCACCGGGGCGCTCCCCGCCCGTCCGCGGTCACCGGGGCCGGTGGCCGGCCCAGGCGGGACAGGGCGCGCCGGGCGCATACCCGTACGGTGGTGAACTCGGCGCGCCGGGCCGGTACGGCGTGCGCCACCAGGGGCTCTTCCTCCGGCAGCAGCCCTTCACCCGGCGCGAGCGTGCCGAGGGGCGCGTCCCCGAGAGACTCGGCCGCCACGGCACCGGGGGGAAGGATCTCCTCGATCACGGGGTGTCTCCTTCCGGAGGCGGAGTGTGAGGTGCGGAGTGTGGGGTGTGGAGGACGGGGTCGTGGTCGGTGAGCGGGTGGGCGGCGGGAGCGTGTCGCTGCCCGCCGCCCGGTGGCTCAGTCTCCGGCGCGGCTCGTCCGGGGGGTACGGGCGCGCAGCTCCAGGAAGGCGCCCTTCGCGGGGAGGGTGGAGACGCTGCGGCTCTTCGTCGCCTCCGGCGTGGGGTCGGTCCGGTGGAGTTCGCAGTGGCTCAGCACCTCCCGCAGGACGGTCTTCATCTCCAGCAGGGCGATCTTGTCGCCGAGGCAGCGGATCCGGCCGCCGCCGAACGGGATCCAGGTGTAGACACCCGGCTTGCTCCCGAGGAAGCGGTCCGGTCGGAACCGGTCGGGCTCGGGGTAGAGCTGGGGGTCGCGGTTCATGAGGTACGCGCTCGCCCACAGGACCATGCCCGGCTCGAAGCGGACCCCGCCGATCTCGATGGGCTTGACGACGGTACGGGGGATGATCTGCGGGATGGAGGGCCGTACCCGGAGCACCTCCTGGATGGTGGCGGTCAGGTACGCGTCCTCCGTGCCCGCGTCGATCTCCGCGACCAGCCGCTCCAGCGCCTCCGGCTCGCGGCTGAGGAACTCGAATGCCCAGGAGATGGCGGCGGCGGTCGTCTCGGTGCCGGCTAGGAAGATGGTCATCATCTCGTCGCGCAGCTCGGTCTGGGACAGGGGAGTGCCGTCCTCGTGCGTGATGCCGAGGAGTACCGAGAGCATGTCGTTGTCGAGGTCCCCGGCAGCCCGGCGGTCCGCCACCGCACCGGCGATGAGGGCGTTGGCGCGCTCGCGCAGCACCAGGAACTCGTCCAGCCCCAGAGGCCGGATCATGCGCAGCACGCGCACCGCCGCGGGCGACATCTTGTGGATCATCATGGCCGAGGCCATGCTGTTGTTGAACTTCATCATCCCGATGAGGACTTCGAGGAGCTCGTCCCACTGAGCGGGCACCACGCGCCCGAAGATGACCTCACGGATCACGTTCAGGGTGAAACGGTGCACCAGCGGGTGCAGCGACATGGCCTTGTTCCGCGGCCAGTTCGCCACCTCCTCCACGGCCATGCGGTTGACGGACTCCTCGATGCGGTGCAGCGCCTTGCCGTGGAAGCTCGGCATCAGCAGCTTGCGGCGGATCTTGTGGGCGTCCTCGTCCAGCCAGGCCAGCCCGGACTGGCCGGTGAACTTCTCGATGGTGGCGGAGCCGGTTCCGGTGTGCAGCACGTCGGCCGGGGCGAGGAACATCTGCTTGATGTCCTCGGGCGCGGAGAGCACGTAGAGCGGACGGGGAGGGACCCGAATGCGCAGCGCGAACCGGTCCCCGTACTGGTCCCGGCAGCTCTCCACGAAGTCCGCGGGGTTCTTCCAGTACGAGAGGATCTGACGCAGCGCGGACATCTTGGGCCCCGGCAGCGCCTCGGCGGGTATGGCCGGCCGGGTACGGGCCGCGGGGGCTGCGGTGTGGTCGACGGGGCATCCGGCCGCGGCGGCGGGCGCCTCGTCGGCCGTGCCGCTCTCGGGAGCCGCCTGCTGGGGTGTGTTCATGACTGCCGGTCATCCTTTCGAGGTGCCGGGGCGGGCGGTGACGTCCGCCCGCCCCTGTGCACAGGTGCGGATCAGGTACGGATCTTTGGGTGTGGTGCGGGGTGGGGTGCTGCGGTGCGGTCAGGGCCTGGCCGGGGCCGGGGCCGGGGCGAGGGCGGGTCCCCGGTCGGTCCCGATGAGGAGCATGGCCAGGCCCCCGGCCAGTCCGCAGCCCGCCATGAACAGCCAGGTGGTGTGGAACTCGGCCAGCCCGGGCCGGGCGCCGAGGACGGCCGCGACCACGGCCACCCCCAGGGCGAGGCCAACCTGTCGGCACATCGACATCAGGGCCGTGCCGGTGGCGAAACGCTCCGGCGGCAGCGGCAGCGTCGCCGCCCCCGACAGGCTGGGCAGGACCAGCCCCGAGCCGATGCCGGCGACGATGCCCGCCGGGAGGAACGCGGAGGCGTAGTCCGGGCCGACGGCCGTCGCGGCGGCCCACCAGACTCCTCCGACGGCGAAGAGGACGCTGCCGGCGAATCCGATCCATCGGGCACCGTAGCGGGAGGCGAGGATTCCGCCGGGGACCGCGCACACGGCCGCCATCAGCGGCCCGGGCGCGATCTCCATCCCGGCGCGCAGGACGGAGTGCCCCCAGACCTGGGTGAGGAACAGGGTGGAACCCAGGATCATCGCGCCGAAGCCGGAAAAGAACAGCAGCGTGGCGAGATCCCCGAAGGCCACCGAGCGGATGCGCAGGACCGCCGGTTCCACGACGGGCGAGGGGTGGCGCAGGATCCGCCGCACGCTGTACGCGAGACCGACCGCACCGGTTCCGGCCAGGGCGAGAACCCGGACACTGTCCCAGCCCCACGCCTCGCCCTGCACGATCGCGGCGACCACGGCCGCGATGGCGGCGGCGAGCACCAGCGCGCCGGTCACGTCCGGGGCCGAGCGGCTGCTGTCGCGGATCTCGGGAAGCACCCGCCAGGCCACGAGGACGGCGACGAGCCCGAGAGGCAGGTTGACCAGGAACACCCAACGCCAGTCCGCCTGGACCAGGAGGCCGCCCACGGGCGGTCCGGCCGCCGCGGCCGCGCCGCCCATCGCCGCCCACAGTCCGACCGCGGCGCCGCGCTTCTCCGCCGGGAACAGCGGCAGCATCAGCCCGAGCGAGCTGGGCATCATCAGCGCGCCGCCGACGGCCTGCGCGATCCGGGCCGCCACGAGCGCACCGAGCGAGGGGGCGAAGGCACAGGCTGCCGAGGCCGCCGTGAACAGCACGAACCCGGCGATGAAGGCCCGCTTGCGGCCGGACCGGTCGGCCCAGGATCCCGCGGGCATCAGCAGCGCGGCGAAGGCGATCGCGTACGCGCTGAGTACCCATGAAAGGTCGCCGAGCGAGGAGTCCGGGAAGGACCGGGCCAGCTCCGGGAAAGCGATGTTGACGATGAAGAGGTCCAGGGAGGAGACGAAGACCCCGGTGAGGACCACGGCGATCGACAGCCCCCGCCGGGCGGCGAGGACCTCCGGTACCGACCCGGAGGGCGCCGCCTGGGCGGTGGTGTGGTGCAGGCTCATGGCCCGATCCACCTTTCCGTAACGTCCGCCGTGTCCGCGGCGGCCGACTCGATCAGGGCGAAGTGGTCGGCGGTGACTTCCACTTCGTCGTCCGCGATCTCCCAGGCCGGCCAGGACTGCCCGGTGTCACCGAGGAGTTCACCGGCGCGGATGAGGAGGCTGCGGGAGGTGATCCGGGCAGCCGGGCGCTCCGTGAGGAGCCTCATGTACGTTCCCATGGAGAGCCAGTTGGCGTCGTCGACGACGATGGCCTCGTCCTCGCGGCTCAGGATCTCCGTCATCACCATCGAGAAGACCCGGTCGGTCTCCTCCTCGCCGTCCGGGGTGGGAGTGTCGATCATCACCACGGGCACCGGGGAGTCCCCGGAAGCCTCGAACCGGGCCGCGAGGGAGTGGGCGACCACCCCGCCGATGGAGTATCCCACGAGGACGAAAGGGTCCCCGCCCACGGCGTGCCGGATCGCCTGTTCGAGGACCTCGATGGCCGCCTCCCAGCTGGCGGGTACGGGCTCTCCGCCGCGGAATCCGGGCAGGGTGCAGACGTAGACGTCGCGCCGGCCCTCGAACCGGGCCGCGAACCGCATGAACTGGTGCGGGCCCGAGCCGACCACGAAGGACGGAACGCAGACGATCTTCAGTCGCTTCTCGTCCTCGCCGGCCCCGCGGCGGACGACGACCGTGGGGTCGTCCTGGGTCCCGTCCGCGGCGGCGGTGTCCGGGGCCTGCCTGGCCGCGAGTTGGACGACGTATCCACTGGTGTCCCCGAGCTCGGCCGCAGAGGCGAACGAGTTCTGGAACCGCGAGGCTTCGAACAGCAGCGGCACCGTGTGCCGGATCGAGCCCGAGGTGTGTGCGTGGCGCAGCAGGGTCCCCAGAGTGCCCAGGCCGGACCGGTTTCCCGTACGGCTCTGCCCAGTTGACGCCACGGACCCCGGGACCTCGCCGAAGGCTGCCGCGGTGGTGATGGTGTCGCCGATTTCGGTGAGGAGGTGGTGGGCGACGGCGGTGGGGGTGGGGTGGTCGAAGACGAGGGTGGAGGGGAGTCGGAC